>JAYUUX010000001.1:0-3079 GCA_043754645.1 Verrucomicrobiales bacterium
CCGAGCATCATTCCGATCGTCGTGCTCTTGCCCGCGCCGTTGTGGCCGAGCAGCCCGAAGATCTCGCCGCGCGGCACGTCGAGGTCGAGCGACTCCACGGCCGGCCGGCCGCCGAACACCTTGCGCAGGTCCGTCAGATGGATGAGGGCGTCAGTCATCTTGTTCCATCGATGGCCAGGAGGTTTTTGATGTGCCCGTCGGCATAGAGGTAGTTGACGCCCCGCTTCTCGCCGCGCGCCGCATGGAAGGCCTCCTTGTCGAAGAAGACGGGGATCTGGTGCGGGTTGAAGGCGATCGTCATGATCTCGATCCGGCCGGCGTCCTGGCCGTTGATCAGGCTGTTCCACGAATAGCTGGAGCCGGTGAGGACGAAGAGGTCCTTCGTGTCGGACGGGCACTTGAGCACGTTGGTGTTGCCGAGTTCGTGCGTCATCACCTCCACGACGCTCTTCAGCGGCACATTCGTCGCGCCCGCGGATACGGGCCGGTCATACATGAAGGGAAGCCGGTTGCCGTTGTCGCCGGTGTAGATCTGGAGAGCCACGCCGATTTGGCGAAGATTGCTCAAGCACGCCGTCGCCTTGGCGGTTTCCTTCGACTTGGAAAGCGCCGGCAACAGGAGCCCGGCCAAGATGGCGATGATCGCAATCACGACCAGAAGCTCGATGAGCGTGAACGCCCGGACGCCAAATGCGGAAGACCTGTGACGGAGCACGGTCATTTCTCCTTGCCTCCGCCGTCTCCCGAATTCGGCCGGCGCTGTCCACGGAAGGCGGCCCCGCGTTCCATCGAGCGCTGCATCTCCTCCAGCAACGGCGCGAGCTCCGCTTTCGCCTGGGCGCTGCTCTGGCTGTAGAACGTGCTCAAGCCCGTCGTGATGACTTTTTTCTGCAGCTCCGGATTCAGCTCCTGCATCCGCGGATCACCGCCGGGGCCGCCCATCTGGGACGGGTCGACCTCGCCGCTTTCCATCTTCTCCCGCGCCTCCTTCATGCGCTTGAGCGAATCGGCCACGACCCGCTTGCGCTGTTCTTCGGGCAACTGCTCGAAGCCGGCGATCATCTGCTTGAAGCCGGTGGGCATGGTCGACTCGATGAACTCGCCCTTCTCGGCGTCGGTCATCTCCTCAAACCACTTCATCCGCTGGAGCCGTGCCTTGCGGCGTTCCTCGGGCGTCAACGCGTTGAGCATGTCCGCCAACCGCTTGATCGCACGCTTCCGCGCGTCGCCGGAGAGTTTGGAAAGATCGTTGCCGTCCATGTAGGCCACGATCTTGTCGGCCGTGACCTTCATGTGCTCGGCGATGGCGAGGCCGGCCCAGGCCAGCAACCAGACTCCGAGGAGGATTCCGGCTCCCCAGGCAACGGGACGATACTGTCGGGAAATCATAGGAGGGATTTCGGATAAGGTGGCGAATCCCCTGCTTGAGACCAGTCCGGATTGGAAAATGTTTCAGGCGAACTGACGGGCCGACCGGCCATTTCCCCAGCGCGCTTTGGCTGATGCTGTCCATTAGCCCGACGCAGACCGACGCAACTCACGGCCCGTGCTCTTGAATTCGTGCCACCCGACCCTAACCTCCGCGCCATGTCAGATCCGACCCTGTTGTCCGCCACCGCCTCCCAGACCGGTAGCCCGTTCGCGCATCCCGACCGTTTCGTGAACCGCCACATCGGCCCGAGCCCCGCGGAGACGACCCGCATGCTCGAGGCGCTCGGCTACGACTCCGTCGACACCATGATCGACGCCGCGGTGCCGGCCGTCATCCGCTCGGGCAATCCCCTTTCCATCGCCGCCACCGAGTCCGAGTTCGAGGTGCTGAAGAAGCTCAAGACCATCGCGGCCCAGAACACCGTCTGCCGTTCCTACATCGGTCTCGGCTACCACGACTGCATCACGCCGCCGGTCATCCAGCGCAACATCCTCGAGAATCCCGGCTGGTATACCCAATACACGCCCTACCAGGCCGAAGTCGCCCAGGGCCGCCTCGAATCGCTCCTCAATTTCCAGACGATGATCTGCGACCTGACCGGTCTCGAGATCTCCAACGCCTCCCTCCTCGATGAAGGCACGGCCGCCGCCGAAGCGCTCCACCTCTGCCTCTCGACCAAGGAAGGCCGGAACGTCTTCCTCGTCTCCGACGACTGCCATCCCCAGACCATCGAGATCGTCGTCAGCCGGGCCAAGGCCCTCGGCGTCGACGCCAAAGTGGTGGAACCTGCGAAGTTTGAGTTCACCGACCAGGTCGCGGGTATCTTGATCCAGTATCCGAACACCTACGGCGCGGTGGAGGATCATCAAGCGCTGGCCGACAAAGCCCATGCCGCCGGCGCGATGGTCGTCGTCGCGGCCGATCTGCTCGCGCTGACGATCCTGCGGCCGCCGGGCGAATTCGGCGCCGATGTCTGCGTCGGCAGCGCACAGCGTTTCGGAGTCCCGCTGGGCTACGGCGGACCCCACGCCGGGTTCTTCGCCACCCGCGACGCCTTCAAACGCCAGATGCCCGGCCGCCTCGTCGGCGTTTCCAAGGACGCCACCGGCAAACCCGCCATGCGTCTCTCGCTCGGCACCCGCGAGCAGCACATCCGCCGCGAGAAGGCCACGTCCAACATCTGCACTGCCCAGGCCCTTCTCGCCAACATGGCCGCGATGTATGCCGTCTATCACGGGCCGGAAGGGCTGAAGAAGATCGCCCATCGCGTCCACCTGCTCACTTCCGCGTTGGCAGAAGGTTTGGAGCGGCTCGACTTCGAGGTTTCGCCCGACGTGTTCTTCGACACGCTCACCATCGGCCTCCGCGGCAAACGCACCGTCGATGTCGCCAAACTTTCCGAAGCGCGTCGGATCAACTTCCGCCACTTCGACGCCCACACCATCGGCATCGCGCTCGACGAGACCACCGGCGAGGCCGACGTGGCCGAGATCCTCGTCGTCTTGAACGGCGGCAAACCCGTCGCCTGGACCGTGGCCGAACTGGCCGCCGATGCTGAAGCGACCATCCCCGCTCCCTTCGCCCGCACCAGCGCGTTCCTCAAGCACGACGTCTTCAACCGCTACCACAGCGAGACCGAGATGCTCC
>JAYUUX010000002.1:0-7073 GCA_043754645.1 Verrucomicrobiales bacterium
TCTCGATCCAATCGGAGAAATCGCCGTCGACGTCCGCCAGGATGCGGGAATTGCTGGCCAAGAACTCGGAAATGAACGGCTGGCCTCTGACTGGTGCAACCAGGGCAACCAACAAGGTGGCTATCGCGCAGAGGGATCGGCAGGACATCATGGGATGAGATGCAGGAAGCGTTCCCGCGCAACCGAGAAGATCAACAGCGAGAAATCGCCATCAACAAAAGAAACAAACGGAAATGGCTCTTGCCAACGGGAGGCGCGGGTGGCACCTATCTGACCCTTGATCGCGGGGTGGAGCAGCCCGGTAGCTCGTCAGGCTCATAACCTGAAGGTCCTAGGTTCAAATCCTAGCCCCGCAACCAATTTACAAGCCCGGAAACTCAGGTTTCCGGGCTTTTTTGTGCACGTCGCCGGTGTTTTCAGGCGGGCCTGGAAATGAAACCGGAGTTGGCCAGCGCGAACCGCAGCATGAGGTCGGCGGCCGTGGTGATGCCGATCCGCGGGGATGCCCTGATCGGGCCGGTTCGCTGGACCGCTCCCTCGCGATCAGGATTGGAAACCACGAGAATCGAAGAGTCGGGATCGTCCAGTTGGAGGCCGTCGGACTTCAGGTCGATGCCCAGCGCGAGACAAAGTTTTCCCGGGCCGTTCATCAGTTCCCGATCGGAGACACCGGTTCGCCGCAGTCGGAGATGTGGCAACCCGACGGTGGCTTCGACCGCCCTCACCAGCACCGCCTCCGCAAGTCCGACCGGCCTGCAGACGATGTTGAAGCAATGGTGCACCCCGTAGATGAAGTAGATGTAGGCCCGACCCGGGGGACCCCACATGGACCGGTCTCGGCCGGTTTGACCACGGGCTGCATGGCAGGCCGGATCACCGTGCGCAAGGTAGGCCTCCGTTTCGACAATCATCCCGCCGGAGAATCCGCCGTCGTCTTCGCGTCGAAAAAGCCAGTGCCCTAGCAGGGCCGGACCGACCACGGCGGCTGACGCATCGAAAAACGAGGCGGGGAACGGCTTCATCCTCCGAGGATTTCGACAAGTCTCGGAAGGGCCGCAGTGAGACCTTTGTAGGCGACGGTCGCGGCGGGCATGGTCGCCAGTTGATGGGCCAGGCCGGGCCTGGCTTCTCGATGGGCTAGCACGGTTGTGAGCGGGACGTTTTCGATCCGGATGCCGAACAGGACGGCGCCGGACAGGGGCAACCGGTAGAGCGACTGGTGTTCGACCCGGAGCCACACGTTATCCGGCGAAACGTCCTCCGTGAGGCGCGGCAATCCTCGAACAGGGTGCTGGTTGAGTTCGGCCGAGCGGCTCAGGCCCCAGTTGGTGCGGTTGCAAGAAGCGCCCGGCCTGAGGCGGGAGAAGAAGCGCTCCAGTTGCGCGCCCAACTGTTCGTTCAAGCCCGGCACCGGAGCGTGCACGAATTCCAATGGCTGGCCGAACTTCTCCTCGGGAGCCCACATCGACGGGAAACAAACGCACCCGGCAACCACGTGAAGGCGGGGGCCGACCAGGATGAGAAAATCCGGCTCTATCGTCCGGCCCAGGGCGGCGGCCAGATCGACTCCACCTATTCCGTCCCTCGGAGGCAGTCCAAGCACGCCGGCAACCTCCACAAGACAGTCGGTGGCCCCGGGCACAAAGCCGAGATGATGCGAGGGCGCCGTTTCAATCCAGTGACTGCGTTCGGAAAGGATCGCGGCGCCATCCGAAGTCGCACTGAAGAAAGCCGCGGCGTCCCCGGTCCGCAGATTGAGCGGATACCGGAAATCCTCCGACACGCTGAAGAGTTCGCTCCAATGCACTGTCAGGAGATGCTCCGATCAGACGCTCCAAAACTCAAGCAACGCGACGCGACTTCGACGTGGACGCGGACGACGATCCCGGCACACTTTGCCACATGAAACCGTTCGTCAAATGGACCATCGCCGCAGTGGCCGCGGCATCGGTGGCCGTCGCATGCTCAACCGTCCCGGTCACCGGCCGCCAGCAGGTGAACATCTTTTCGCAGGGCGAGGAAGCGCAGCTGGGACTCTCAAGTTTTTCGCAGATGAAGAAGGACCAGAAAACCAGCACGGACGCGGCCGCCACCGCGATGCTGCTCCGCGTTGGCAAACGCATCGCCGCAGTCGCTGGACCGGACATGCCCAACGCGCAGTGGGAGTTCGTCCTCTTCGACAGGGAGGAAGCCAACGCCTTCTGCCTCCCCGGAGGAAAGGTCGGCGTCTATGCGGGCATCCTGCCGATCACCAAGGACGAGGCCGGACTTGCGGTGGTGCTGGGCCATGAAATCGCGCACGCGGTTGCGAGGCACGGTGGCGAACGGATGACCAAGGCGATGGGGCTACAACTGGGTGGCCAGTTGCTTGGCACCTACGCCAATGCCAAGGGTGTAAGCGCGCAGAACCTCCAACTGCTCAACACGGCCTACGGCGTGGGCGCCCAAGTCGGGGTATCCCTTCCGCACGACCGTGCCCAGGAAAGCGAGGCGGATCGGATCGGCCTGACCTATATGGCCCGGGCCGGCTACCAACCGGACGTCGCGGTGGATTTCTGGAGACGTTTTGCGGACTTCACGCGGAGTTCCGGCGGCGCCGGCACCCCGTGGTTTCTCCGGACCCATCCGCTGGACGAAGACAGGATCAAACAAATCCAGGCCTGGCTTCCCGAAGCCAAGGCGCAGTTCAAACCGGCGCCGTGAGCTACCACTGCGCATGGAAAAGAAAAATCCCGCAGGACCGTTTGGTTCTGCGGGATCTTTTCGGACTCCTTCCTATCAGGCTTTCTTCCGCCGCCGCCAGATCAGTCCGCCAGCCAGGGCGCCCATCACGGGGACCGAGAGCAGGCTGACCTCGGGAACCGGAACCGGTGGAGGAGCCGGAACGAAGACGCCCGCCGTTCCCGCCATCGTGAAAGTGAACGGAGGATCCACCTTGTCCTCGATCGCCATCGAGTAGGTGGTCTCGTAGTAAAACAGCTGACCGGCGTCCAACCGGAGATCGAAGAGCCCGTTGGCCGACGCCAAACCTGTCAGATCGATCGTGTCCGTCAGGTTCGAGTTCTTGTCGTAGATCTTGACGAAGGCCGAAGCCAGTTCCGACGCGCCCGGAGGCAGGTTTGCCAATGAAAGCCTCGGGAGCGGCACGGCGATGTGGGCGTCAGGCACCCCGTCTCCGGTCCCCCGGACCCGGCCGCTGAGGCTGAACGTCAGGTTTACCAAAGCACTGGAAGCCAACAGATCCGGTGGGGGCTCGGTCAGTGTCTTGAGATCGCCCGAGAAAGTGATGTTGTAGGAATCGGGATGGGCACCATCGCCGACGATATACTTGCCGGAGGCACTTCCCATGGCGTGCTCCGATGGGCTGTTCGGGAACAATTCCGCGGCGGTCGAAATATCGTAGCTGAGCCCCGATGTCGGCGTTGAAACAGGAACGCCGATCTTCGCTCCGGTCGATTTCACCTGTTCCATGGCGAGCTCGGGAAAGCTGGCCGAGGCTTTTACGCCGAAGGTGAGGCCGTTGATCCCGAAAGGACTTTGCAGGAACGAGGCCTCGATGATCGGCGGCGGAGGTTCGACCTGGACAAAGGCCGTCGCCGTCGGCACCAGCGCGACCACTCCCAATATGCCCGAAAAAACCGGAACAGACTTTTTCATACGTAATCCTTCAGGAATGTATTGTTTGTGGACGATTCAGCAAGGGCTCATCCTGGATTCTGATTTGTGGGGAAAAGGCTTTTCGGAAATCCTCCGCTCTCGAATCCTCTGCCACCCGGATGAACGTCCCGTTTCTCAACCTTGCCGCGCAATACGAAGCCCTCAAATCGGAGATCTTGCCGGCAGTCGAAAAGGCCTTGGCTGGCGGGCATTACATCCTCGGCCCGAATGTCGCCGCCTTCGAGCAGGAGTTGGCCGGTTACCTTGGAACGAAGTTCGCCCTTGGGGTGAACTCCGGCTCCGACGCCCTGACTTTGGCCCTGCGGGCGCTCGAAATCGGACCAGGGGACGAGGTCATCACCACGCCGTTTACCTACATCGCCCCGGCCGAGTCCGTCATCCAGATGGGCGCAAAACTCGTCTTTGCCGACGTTGATCCCAAGACCTTCACGCTGGACCCTGCCGAAGTCGCCCGCCGCATCACGCCGCGGACCAGGGCGATCATCCCCGTCCACCTCTTCGGACAGGCCGCCCCGCTCGACGCGTTGGCCAAACTAGCCGAGCCAAAAGGCATCCACTTGGTTGAGGACTGCGCCCAAGCCATCGGTGCTACGAAGGACGGGAAACGCGTGGGCAGCTTCGGAGCCATCGGCTGCTTCAGCTTTTACCCGACCAAGAACCTCGGCGCCGACGGCGACGGCGGTGCGATCGTCACCAACGACGAAGCGCTGGCCAAGAAGCTCCGGATGCTCCGCGTTCACGGCATCGAACGGCGCTACTTCCACGACCTGCACGGGTTCAATTCCCGCCTCGACGAAATCCAGGCCGCCATCCTTCGCGTCAAGCTCCCGCACCTCGACCGGTGGAACGCCCGCCGCGCCGAGATCGCCGGCAAGTTCATCGCCGGTCTCAAGGATCTGCCGTTGGAATTGCCCGTGACCGCTCCCGGCAACGGCCACGTCTACCACGTGTTCCATGTCTTGTCCGATCGCCGTGACGATCTGCAGAAGCACCTCGCCGACCGCGGCGTGCCGACTCTCATCTACTATCCGCAGCCGCTCCATTTGCAGAAGTGCTACGCGGACCAGGGTTGGAAGGCCGGCGACTATCCCGTCGCGGAAGAAATCTCCCGTCGCATCCTGCCGCTCCCGATGTATCCGGAACTCGCGGACGCGCACGTCGACCACGTGATCGCGACGATCCGGAGCTTCTACGGGAAGTAGCCTGTCGGCCGGGCGTCCTCGTCCGGCGAGTGGGTGCTGCCGAGCGAAGCATCCAGAGAACGGCCGTTCCGTTCTGACTTCATTCGGCCTTTGGCCTTCGCGCTTCGTCATTCCCTTCCGCCGTGCGCTTGTCAGCGAACCATCTTCCGGTTCACGCTCCCGGACCTTTTATGAAAAAGCCTTTTGCTCCCGTGCCCGGCCGCAATGACCAGATCGGAACCGATCCCATGCGTCCCTTCTCCGGACCCATGCTCGACGGCCCGAACCGCGCCCCCAGCCGCGCGATGCTGTATCCTGTCGGCCTCAAGAAGGAGGATTTCCAGAAGCCCATTATCGGCATCGCTTCCACCTGGAGCAACGTCACCCCGTGCAACATGCACATCGACAAGCTCGCGCTTGAATCCGAGAAGGGCGTCAACGAGGGCGGCGGCAAGGCGATCATCTTCAACACCATCACCGTCTCCGACGGCATCTCGATGGGCACCGAGGGCATGAAGTATTCCCTGGTCTCCCGTGAGGTCATCGCCGACTCCGTGGAAACCGTCGTCGGCTGTGAAGGCATGGACGGATTCGTCGCCATCGGCGGCTGCGACAAGAACATGCCCGGCTGCATGATGGCCATCGCGCGCATGAACCGCCCGGCCGTCTTCGTCTACGGCGGCACCATTCTCCCCGGCTGCATCACCGGCGATCCGCTGAAGCGCCAGCTCGATGTCGTCTCCGTCTTCGAGGCCGTCGGTGCGCATGCGAACAAGAAGATCACCGACGAGGAACTCCACGAGATCGAGTCCTGCGCGATTCCCGGCCCCGGTTCCTGCGGCGGCATGTATACGGCCAACACCATGGCCTCCGCCATCGAAGCCCTCGGCATGAGCCTGCCGAACAGCTCCGCGCAGAACGCCATCTCCAAGGCCAAGAAGGAAGACTCCCGCCGCGCCGGCGAAGCCGTCGTCAACATGCTTAAGATCGGCCTTCGTCCGCGCGACATCATGACGAAGAAGGCGTTTGAGAACTCCATCACCGTCGTCATCGCCCTCGGTGGTTCCACCAACGCCGTCCTCCACCTGCTCGGCATGGCCAGCGCCGCCGGCGTGAAGCTCACCATCGACGACTTCACCCGCGTCGGAAAACGCGTCCCTCTCCTCGCCGACCTCAAGCCCAGCGGCAAATACAGCATGAGCGCGCTCGTCGCCATCGGCGGCATCCGCCCGCTCATGAAGATGCTCCTCGACGGTGGCCTGCTCCACGGCGATTGTCTCACCGTCACCGGCGAAACGATGGCCGAGACGCTCAAGGACGTTCAGCCCTACATCAAGGGACAGGGCATCATCCGGCCGCTCGACAACCCCATCAAAAAGGACAGCCACCTCGTCATCCTCTACGGCAATCTCGCCCCCGGCGGCGCCGTGGCGAAGATCAGCGGCAAGGAAGGCCTGCGCTTCGAGGGCAAGGCCAAGGTCTTCAACTCCGAGCCCGACGCCATGACCGCGATCCTCGCCCGCAAGATCAAGAAGGGCGATGTCATCGTCATCCGCTACGAAGGGCCCAAGGGCGGACCCGGCATGCGCGAGATGCTCGGACCCACGGCGGCCATCATGGGCCTTGGCCTCGGCAAGGACGTCGCGCTCATCACCGATGGACGTTTCTCCGGTGGCACCCACGGCTTCGTCGTCGGCCACATCACGCCCGAAGCCTACGTCGGCGGCCCGCTCGCCCTCGTGAAGAACGGCGACAACATCGTGATCGACGCCGAGAAGCGTGAACTCACCGTCGATGCAACCGCGGCCGAGATGAAGAAACGGCAGAAAGCGTGGAAGCCCATCAAGCCGCGCTACACGTCCGGCCTTCTCGCCAAGTATGCCCACCTCGTCAGCACCGCCTCCGAAGGCGCGGTGACGGATGCGGATCTGAAGCTCTGAGCGAGATAGATCCCAAGTTTGATTGGCCACGGCGGCCGGTGTTTAACCGGCCGCCGTTTTCATTTCTTGCCGCGTGAATCATAGCTGACCAACGTCCGTCTACCGCCATGCCAAGGAAAAAACAGGAGTTGGCCGTGTTGGAATCCGTCGAGCCGCTGATCCGCGAGATCCGTGGCGAGCGTATCGTCCTCGACCACGATCTGGCCCGAATCTACGGCGTGCCGACGAAACGTCTCAACGAACAGATCCGTCGTAATACGGACCGCTTTCCGCC
>JAYUUX010000003.1:0-10504 GCA_043754645.1 Verrucomicrobiales bacterium
GCCAACTTCAAGAGCTGGGCGACCGCCGCCATTGTCCTGCTCGGCTTGGCCCTGACCGTCCTTTGGTTCCTGTTCCTGAGCCGCCTCCGCTGGCTGATACGCCTCGGCGGCCTGACGGTTGCGGTCGTGCTCTACTTCGGCCTGAAACAAGTGGTCCGGGTCGACGGCACCGTCGACGGGACAGGGCTGCCAAACCTCGCCTGGAAATGGAGCGAGCGTTCCGCCGACGCAACGGCGGCATTTCCCAAAAAATCGTCAGCCAAACCAAACGCTGCCTCGGCGACCAAGGACATCGTGGATGTGCCGCAGTTCTTCGGGCCTGAGCGCACCGGCAACGTCCGCTCCGGACTTCTGGCGACAAATTGGACCACGACTCCGCCCCGCGAGTTGTGGCGCCAACCGATCGGCGAAGGCTGGTCGGCCTTCTCCGTCGTCGGTGGTCGTGCGTTCACGCAGGAGCAGCGCGGCGACAATGAACTGGTCACGTGCTACGAGGTCCTGACCGGCGATCTGGTGTGGGCGCATACGAACCAGGCCCGCTTCTTCGAATGGCAGGGTGGCCCGGGCCCGCGCGCCACTCCGACCGTCGACCGCGGACTCGTCTTCACGATGGGCGGCACGGGTATCCTTGATTGCCTCGAAGCCTCGACCGGCAAACGCCGTTGGAGCCGATCGGTCCTGACCGAGAACAACATCCCGAACATCACTTGGGGCATCAGCTGTTCACCGCTGGTGATCGGCGATCGCGTCATCGTCACGGGCGGCGGCAACAACACAAACACGGTCCTCGCCTACCACCGGCTAACCGGCGACGTGCTGTGGAGGGCGGGCTCGGACAAGACGGCCTACTCCTCGCCTGTGGCCGAGAAGATTGGCGGCAAGACCATGATCCTCTCGGTCAACGCGTCATCTCTCACCGTCCACGAACCAACGACTGGAGCCATCCTCCTCGACTATCCGTGGTCGAACGAAAAATGGCCCAAGGCCTCCCAGCCGGTGGTCGTCGGCACCAATCGCGTGTTCCTGTCCGCCGGTTACGGCGTGGGCTGCGTGATGCTGGAACTCACCAACGCCCCGGGAGGGAAACTCGGCGCCAATGAGCTCTGGAGAACCAAGACCATGAAGACGCAGTTCAACAGCGCCGCACTGCTGGACGGACATCTCTACGGATTGGACGACGGCCTCATGGCCTGCATCGAAGTCGAAACCGGCAAACGCGTCTGGAAGGACGGGCGCTACGGTTCCGGGCAATCCCTCCTTGTCGACAATCTCGCCGTGATCCAGGCGGAACGCGGATTCGTCGCACTCGTCGGCGCGAGTCCCTCGGGATTCTAGGAACTCGGTCGCATCGCGGCTCTCAGCAGCAAGACTTGGAACAATCCCGTGGTCGCCGGCCGCTATCTGCTCGTGCGCAACGACCGCGAAGCCGTCTGCTACGAATTGCCCATCAAGACGACCGAAGCCCGCTGAATCCCGTCTCAGGCTGCCGAGCCATCCCAGAAATGAAAAAGGCCGGAGGATTCAATCCTCCGGCCTTCGCGCATTGGCAGTTCTCAGTGCTCCTTGGGCATCGGAGTCACCTTGGAAGCCTTCGGCCAGATCAGCGACGCCGCCACCGACACCGAGAGGATCAGAACGATCACCACCAGGGAGACGAGCGTATCGATCTTGTAGGCCGAATGGGCCAGAAGCATTTTGACGCCGACAAAGGACAGGACCACTCCGAGCCCCGTCTTGAGGTGGTGGAACTTGTCCATCACACCGGCCAACGCGAAGTAGAGCGAGCGCAGGCCAAGGATCGCGAAGACGTTCGACGTGTAGACGATGAACGTGTCCGTCGTGACCGCGAAGATCGCGGGGATCGAATCCACCGCGAAGATCAGGTCGGTGAACTCCACCAGGATCAGCACCACGAACAACGGTGTGGCCATCAGGACGCCGTTCTCACGCACGAAGAACTTGTCGCCCCGGTAGTCCTTCGTGACCGGCATGAACTTCTTGAACAGCCGGACCAAGGGATTCCGTTCGGGATGGATCGCCTCCTCCTTCTTCACGATCATCTTGATGCCGGTCAGGATCAGGAATCCGCCGAAGACATAGATGATCCATGCGTATTCAGTGATCAGGGCGGCTCCGAGGTAGATCATGATCGCGCGCATGACCAGCGCGCCGAAGATTCCCCAGAACAGGACTTTGTGCTGATACATCGCCGGCACGGAGAAGTAGGTGAACAGCAGGGCGAAGACGAACACGTTGTCCACGCTGAGCGATTTCTCGATCACGTAGCCGGTGAAGAACTCGAGCGCCTTCGTCGGACCCGCGAAGTGCCAGACGCCGAGGTTGAAAATCATCGCCAGGCTGATCCAGACGACGGACCAGGTCATGGCCTCCTTGAAGCCGACGACGTGCGCCTTGCGGTGGAAGACACCAAGGTCCAACGCCAGCATCGCGAGGATGAACACGTTGAAGCCAATCCAGAGCCATTGGGTTTCTGTCATTTAATTGGGAGAGTTTCTGAGAACAGGGTCGTGGAGTTTCGAGTTATGCGATCGGTCAACGAACAGTGCGACGGCCTTCACGGCCGGCGGGACGCTTGGAGGATTCTTTTACGCGGGTCGCCCGTTTCAGGCACCGGGCATCCACCTTGGCCCGGAGGGCCTTGAACATCTTGGACACCGCCGCCCGCAGGGAATGGTCCGTCCCCTCCGCTTCCACGTCGGGTCCCGGGGTGACCAGGTGGGCGTGGGCCTTGAACGCCGGGCTTTGCCCCTCGTTCCATTCGACGCGGACGATCGCTTCGTCGATCTGGATGAGCGGCTGCAGGGCGAAAACACCCTTCTCAATCAGGGTATCCACCGCATCGGTCGAAGGAACGCGCACATGCTGGAGGGTCATTTTCATAGTCTGTTTCGTTTGGTTCACGGACCGACATCCAGCTTTTCCATCCTGGCAACGTCGTGTCGTTGAAAGATCCTCCTCCACGCATGCGGATTCCACTAATACGGCTTCCATCGTTTACAGTTAGTTTAATCCGAATAGTGTCAGGCCATGGATTGGCTGAACTACCACCACCTCCGCTACTTTTGGATCGTCGCCCGGGAAGGCAGCCTCAAGAAGGCCGCAGCCAGGCTCCACGTGTCCCAGCCGTCCATCTCAGGTCAGGTCAGGGAGCTGGAGGAAATGCTTGGCGAACGACTGTTCCGCCGCACCGGCAGGACAAACACCCTGACCGATGCCGGACAGATCGCGCTTCGCTACGCCGATGAGATCTACGGGCTCGGCGGCGAACTGGTGAACGCGGTAAAACAACGTCCCGGCGCGGAATCGCTCCGCCTCCACGTGGGCGTCGCCGACTCGTTTCCAAAGCTCCTCACCAACGTGATCCTCAAACCCGCCTTCGATCTGCCACAGACCGTCCACGTCATTTGTCGCGAAGGGAAGATCGGCGACCTGCTGGCGCAACTCGCGTCGCATCGGCTCGACATCGTGCTGGCGGACGAACCGGCCTCGACCAGCCATGGCATCCGCACCTTCAACCACCGCCTCGGCGAATCCGGCATCACCTTCTGCGCCGAGCCAAAGCTGGCCGCCTCGCTTAAGAGCGGGTTCCCAAAGTCGCTTAACGGCGCGCCCGCCCTGTTGCCGTCCGAGAACACGGCCTTGCGGCGCACGGTCGAGAACTGGTTCCAACGGGCGGGCATCCAACCACGGGTCGTGGCGGAGTTTGAAGACGCTGCGCTGATGAAGGTGATGGCCGCCGACGGGAAAGGATTCATTCCCCTGCCCTCCGTGGTGGTGGCGGACGCCGCGGCAAGTTTCGGCTTCGTCGCGATCGGCCAAGCCGCCAAAGCCAAGGAGGAGTTCTACGCCATCACGGCCGAAAGACGGATCACCCATCCCGCGGTGGTCGCGATCACCGAACACGCCCGGAAGCAGCTTTTCTGAATCCCGGACAGCCTGACGGCAGCCGTGTTGAGTTCCGCGCGTCATCAGGCAACGTTGGCACCACGCTATGGAGATGCATCAACTCCGATACCTGGTGGCGGTGGCCAAGATGGGCAATTTCAGCCGTGCGGCCGAATATTGCCACGTGTCCCAGCCGTCCCTGAGCCAGCAGATCCAGAAGCTGGAGGACGAGCTGGGTGAAAAGCTCTTCAGCCGTTTGAAGCGTCGCGCGGTCCTGACCACCGCAGGGGAAGCGCTCGTTCCGCGGGCATCACGCATCCTCGCGGAGGTGGACGCCGCGCGCCGTGACGTGGCCGACGCCGCCAATCTTCTCCGGGGTTCGATCAACCTCGGGGTCCTCCCGACCATCGCCCCGTATCTCCTGCCAAAGATCCTCGTCCCGCTCGGTCGCGAATGTCCCGGCATCGAAGTCACCATCCACGAGAACACTACGGCCCAACTGCTCAACATGGCGGCGGCCTGCGAAGTCGATCTGGCCCTCATCAGCCTGCCGATCGCCGATCCGCGGTTCGTCCAGGAAACCCTGTTCACGGAGGAGCTGTTCCTCGCGCTGCCGCCCGCGCACCGGCTGGCGAAGAAGCCCAGCGTGCGCCTCCGAGACATCGAGCAGGAGCGGTTCATCCTGATGAAGGAAGGCCACTGCCTCGGCGACCAGAGCCTCAGCTTCTGCGATCGCAACGGCCTGTCGCCCCGCGTCGTCCTTCGTTCGGCCCAGCTCGACACAATCCAAGCCTTGGTCCTCTCGGGCCTAGGAGTTTCCCTGATCCCGGCCATGGCCTGCGGAGCGGGATCCCGCGACGAACCGGTCTATCGGTCTATCGCGGGCACCCGTCCGCAACGCGCCATCGGCCTGCTCTGGAGAAAGGAGCACCACCACAGCAGGGCAGCGTCGGAACTCCTACGACAACTCCGCAAGCTCAGGGTGAAATGACCGGATCGACCGGCGGCAGTTCGATCGGCGTGGCAATCAACGGGAACACCATGAGTGAATCGTCGATGGGCTGAAGCCTGGTCAGGATCGGATGCCCGTCTTCATCGAGATGCGGGAACCACCGCTTAACGTCGGCCGCCCGTCCCAACTCCGTTTTCCCACACCGCCGCACCAGCGCCTTGTAGAACAGGTCGGCGACCTTCGGTTCCCGGTTCTTCAGCCAGGAACCGGCGGTGTAGAGCATCGTCGCCGTCAGCTCGTCGTTGTCCGGAAGTAGCTTCGCGGCATCCATCGCGATGAAGGCCGCCTGGTAGCGGTAGTGGAACCGAATCTCCGGATCGGTGGCGCTGGACCTCGCGCGGCGAATCTCGTCCTCGGATGCGGCGAAGAGCTTGAGCGTCGCCGAGGAGAGCCGGTTCGAAAGGGTCGGCGTGGGCTCGTCATTCCCTCCGACCGCAGCCCAATCCGGCTCCACCTCCGTGGCCACGAGGACGATGCCGTTCGTCCGCATGATCTGCGCCGCACTCCACCATCCGCGCGCGCGCTGCTCCTTCGGGAGCGATTCATCTTCGCCGGTCCTCAGGCCGGCCATCATCGCCTCGTAGTCGCCCAACAGATCCGGGGCGACATAGGGTCGCGCCTCGGCTCCACGGCTCGCACGGACCAACCTGCGGGCGAGCAACGAACGGATCATCGATCGCACGCCGTCCTCCTTGACGAGGGCTTCGTGGCGCACGCGCTCAAGGCACTCCGCGGTATCGTCTAATGGCTGACGCTCCTCCTCAGTCAGCACGCGATCCGGCCATGCTCGATCGACGAACGACTTCAACTCGTCCAACCCCAGCACCCGTTCAGCGACGTATCCCGCATCGACAAGCGAATCTGCGGCTAGAAACAGACCCAACGCGTCGACGTAGCGCCCTTGGCCAAGACGGAGAACGGCGAGCTCGGCTTGGATCCGTTTTCCCGGTGTCGCCCAGGTAGTAGTCAGCGAGTCCGCCATCCGCGTCGACGCCGACGCGTCATCACATCGTTCGTCCCGGGGAAAAAGAGGTGCGAGGCCCGAGAGTAGTTTCGCAGCTTCGTCCCGCTTGCCACTTCGCAGGAGAAGTTTGGCCCGGATCCATTCGGCGACGGGGGCTTTGGCCGACCGATCCACCCAACGCTTCACGGCAACCCAATCTCCCGCCTGATACGCCGCCAGCGACAATTGCTCCGCCAGCACGGTGTCATTCGTGCCCGCCTGCTCCATCAGGTTGAGCCATGTCGCGATCGGCGGCTCTTCTTCGGTCTCTTCGGGCTCCGACCAGACGTGCTGATCGGTGAACGATGCGGTCACGATTCGTCGGGCGATCGGATGGGCCGCGGCGTCCGCCAATGCGCGCCCACCCTCCGCCAGCACTTCGCCCGAAACCCACTTCAGCGACACGACGCCGTCGTGATCGCCGGCGGCGAACTGCTCGCGATACAGCTCCATCGCGCGCACATAGCGCTTGGCCTTCAGGTGCGCCCGCGCTTCCCATCCGATGCTTTCTGCCGCCAACCCGATCCCGTCGCTGAAACCCTGTTTCACCAACGCCCGCACCAGTTGAAAGCTGGAGACCGCCTGGCCCGGCTTCGCATCCTGCTGGGCGCGCCCCAACATGTATGCGGCCCACGCCGACTTGAAGCGCCGCTCCTTCTCGGGAAGCGCCAACACCGCTTCGAAGGATTTGACCGCGTCGTTCGTCCTGCCTTCCTTGAACGCCAGCCAGCCGCGGAAGTATTCCGCGAACTCCGTGGGCAGGCCTTCGACGATCCTGATCTTCCGCGTGACCCGTTCGTTCCCGCTGTCCGGAGTATCCAGTCCGGCGATCACCTGACGGCCCTCGTCGAACTTCGCCACCGCCTCGCTCCGCTGTTCTTCGTGGGCGCGCACGATCGACTCAGAATCCCTCACCCCTTGCAGGCGAAGCGCCTTTCGAAGATCGCCCAACTCCGCGTTCATCGACTGGACGGCGGGTGAATTCGTCGCGGGCAAGTAGGTCCAACTGACCTCCGGTGCCGGCAATCTCCGAACCTCCGCCTCAAATGACGCCGTCGGTGGCCGCAACACGGCGAAGTCCGTTCCATTGAGAATGTCTCCGTGAAATGCGCCAGGAGCTGACGGGCAAACGACGCCAACCAGACCGGCGACGAAGCAGTGCCAAACAATCAGGAAGGCGCGACCGGATCGGACAAGAAACCGAAACCGATCCGGCGGACCGGAGCGTTTCGGACGGAGGCGGACGGGTTGGAGTAGTTGCAGGAACTTCATGGGGCACCTCGGAGAGTCGGATCGATGCCGCACCGTTCCTCGGCGGGAGTCCGCCGGAAATGGGTTTGATGGAAGGCACGGCTCATCGATTCATCACGACAGTCTCCGGCGCCACGGAGGTGTCGATCGGGGCGCTGAGGAAGTTATTCACAGGTCCGCGCGTTGATTTTCCGACCGGCGGAGGGAACTGTCCGCCCCATGCAACGGACGGTTGTCATCAATGTCGTCGGTTTGACGGAGAGCCTGATCGGCGAACACACGCCGGCCATCGCGGCGTTCCGCAATCGCGGATCACTCCGCCACATCGACCCGGCCTTCCCCGCCGTCACCTGCACGGCGCAGTCCGACTACGTCACCGGCAAACGCGCGACCGACCACGGCGCAGTGGCCAACGGCTGGTTCCACCGCGAACTGAGCGAAGTGCAGTTCTGGAAACAGTCGAACCACGTCGTCACCGCGCCGAAACTCTGGGACGAACTCAAGCAGCTCGATCCGGCTTTCACCTGCGCGAAGCTTTTCTGGTGGTATAACATGTATGCGTCGGCCGACTACTCGATCACTCCCCGCCCGATGTATCCGGCCGATGGTCGCAAGTTTTTCGACGTCTACTCCTGGCCGTATTCCGTCCGCACGGAGATCAAGAAGGAACTCGGAGAGTTTCCCTTCGCCGGATTCTGGGGCCCGGCGGCCGGCGTAAAATCACCGCAGGGCGCACCCGACTGCGCCTCGCGCTGGATCGCCGATTCGGCCAAGTGGACCGAGACAAAGTATCAGCCGACCCTGAGCCTCGTTTACCTCCCGCACTTGGATTACAACCTCCAGCGCTTCGGACCTTACCAACCGATGCCGGATGCCGGATTCCAGATGCCGGATCAAGACAGCGCCAGCCGATCAGGCATCAGGGATCAGGAATCCGGCATCAGGAATCCGCCCCTCAATCCCGCCATCTTCCCCGACCTGAAGGCCATCGACGAGCTCGTTGGCGACCTCATCCAGTTCTTCGAGAAGCGCGGCGTGAAGGTCGTTCTGCTTTCGGAATACGGCATCACCAATGTCTCGAAAGCCGTCCACCTGAACCGCCTCTTCCGACTGCGCGGCTGGATCACCGCCAAGGACGAACTCGGTCTGGAGATTCTCGACGCAGGAAACTCCAAGGCCTTCGCCGTCGCCGATCACCAGGTCGCCCACATCTACATCAACGACCCGTCCATCCGGAACGAAGTGCGCGCGCTCGTCGAATCCACCGACGGCGTCGCCAGCGTGATGGATACGGCCGAGAAGCGCGCCGCTGGCATCGACCACATCCGCGCCGGCGACCTCATCGCAGTCGCGAAAGAGGACGCCTGGTTCACCTACTACTACTGGCTCGACGATGCCAAAGCGCCCGACTTCGCCCGCTGCGTGGACATCCATCGCAAGCCCGGCTACGACCCGGTGGAACTCTTCCTCGATCCGAAAATCACGCTGCCCAAGCTCAAGATCGCGTGGCGCCTGCTGAAGAAGAAACTCGGCTTCCGGATACTGATGGACCTGATCCCGATCGACGCATCCCTCGTGAAAGGTTCACACGGCTGCCGACCGAAGGACCGCAAGGATTGGCCCGTGTTCATCACCGCCAACGCTTCCGCGCAAACCAGCGACGCGATGAAATCGACCGATGTTTACGAAGCGCTGAAGGCAGCCATTCTCGGCCGGTGATCAGTATCGCAAGTGCTCCAAAGCCAGGATGTGGACCTGCTTTGCTGCGTGATCCACCCACCAGGTCAGAGTCCATTCGCTGAACCGGCGGACCGATAGAGGTCGTCCGCTCAGATCGCTCTGCCTCGCGTCGTTTGGGAGAAAGGGTGTTTCAGCCAGCGCCTCGAAGGCCTGAAGGAGACGGCTGCGTTGACGACCTGGCAGCGAGGCGAACTGCCCGAGCACTTCCCGACTCACCGAGAAGGAATAGGTGCCGGTCACTTGCCTTCGGAGTTGAGCCGGTCGTTCAGGGAGTAGAGCTCAGATGCATTGGCAGAATTGCCGCCAAGGGATTGATCCAATCGCCGGCCGAGTTCCGCCTGCCATGCCGGGTCGTCCCTGCTTGCTCGCCAGCGCAGATACTCCGCCAATTCGAGCCGCTCTTCGTTCGTGAGTCCATCCACAGCCTGTTTCAGTTCGGCGACGCTCATCTGTCCAGTGACGCGCCGCAGGCTTTGCTTGGCAAGCCCATCTTCTCACGTGACGCCCCGGCGGACGCCACGCATCCTTTCGCCACATGAACATCCAGATCGCAGCGCTGTGCGACGCCGCCACCGACTACGGCGGCAAGCTCAACCTGCTGGGAACGTTCGACACGATTTTGACTCCCAGCCTTCCGGCCACGCATCCCGCCGCGTCGGTCGCGCTCCGGATCGTCTTCGAGAAGATCGAGGAAGGCCCGCACAAGCTGCGCATCGGATTCGTCAACGACGACGGCCGGCCGGTCATGCCGGGCATCGAGATACCCCTCGAAGTCGAAGTGCCAGCCGAGGCGAGCTTCGTCTCCCGCAACATCGTGGTGAACATCCAGGCGCTGAAGTTCGAGGTGGAAGGCAACTACTCGATCGACATCGCCATCGACGGACGCCACGAGTGCAGCATTCCGCTCGCGGTTAAGAAGCTGCAGCCATCGAATCAAGGGAACCCACTGGAAACCTAGTCCACATCCGACCCCTCCGAGAGCCTATGAGTTGCTTCTACCACCATGAGCGAAATTCGGTCGGCGGCTGCAAATGCTGCGGCAAGGGACTTTGCGCTGAATGTGCGGTCGACCTTGGAAAAGGATTGGCATGCCGCGATCGTTGCGAGGACGACGTTCGGGCGGTAATTCGCCTGATCGATCAGAACATCAAAATTTCCGCCGAGACGACCCGACTACTTGATTCGCGTCCCAGCCTTATCGATTCAAGTCGTAAAACCGGTCTTGGTTCGGCGGCTTTTAACTTGGTGACAGGGGGAGTTTTTGTCGCCTGGGGCCTGACCGACACCGATCAATTATTCTTCATGATCATACTCGGGGTTTGCTGTCTTGCCTACGGCGTTTTCGGAATGCTCCAAGCACGCAGGTTCAAGAAAGACGTGCCCAAGGATTGACGAATGACAACCATCCGACGCTGCGGTTCCTGGTTGGACTGTGAGGTTGCGAACGCGGCCGTTCACAAACCAAGTGGCCGCTCCAGGGTCGCGTTTAACTGACATCCTGATGAGTTTCTCACGCCTCACTGAACACCAGCAGGGCATCGATCTGCTCCAGCGCAGCCTCGAAAAGGGGCGTCTGGCCCATGGTTATTTGC
>JAYUUX010000004.1:0-12405 GCA_043754645.1 Verrucomicrobiales bacterium
CGTAGGCCTGGGCCAACTCCTCTTCATGGCTCCGGTAGCGCGGAGGCAGCGACATGATCGAACGGACGTCCTCACCCTCGACCATGTCGCTGCCTCCGCGCTACCGGAGCCATGAAGAGGAGTTGGCCCAGGCCTACGGACTTCGGGTTGAACCGATCGGCTTACGGGCCATGTGGCGTTGGCTGAAAGGTGTCTTCGGGTTCAAGGGCAGTTCGATGCCGGCGGGTTGAGGATTGGCCGCGAAAGAACGCGGAGTTCACAAAACCCAACATTCAGGCTATCCAGTCCTCATGAAACTACGCCTCTTGGTTGAACACGACGTGGAAACCGGACGCTGGTCCGCGGTTTTCCCGGAGATCCCGGGATGCGCCTCGGCCGGCGACAGCGAGGACGAAGCCATCGTCAATGCCCGTGAAGCCCTCGCGCTCTGGTTCGAACCGACCGATGTTCCACTGAAGCCCGGCTCCCGCATGGTGGAGATGGTTCTGCCGTGAGTCTGAGGTTTCCAGTCTGCAACGCGAATGATGTCGTCCGTGTGCTGCGGAAGCACGGGTTCATCCTCGTGGGCCAGGCCGGGAGCCATCAAAAGTGGCGTCATCCCGGCGGTCGGCAGGTGATCGTTCCCTTTCACGGTTCCAAGCCGATTCCCATCGGCACACTGAAGAGCATCATCGATGGCTCGGGCCTCGACGTGGACGACTTTCGCTGACCTATGCCATTCCTTTCGTTCCGCGACATCTCCAAGGCGTTTCCCGGCGTGCAGGCGCTGGACACGGTGTCGTTCGACGTCGAGCGCGGCAGTTGCCACGCGCTCATGGGCGAGAACGGCGCGGGCAAGAGCACGCTCGGCAAGATCCTTTCAGGGGTCTACGTCGCCGATTCCGGGGAGATCCTTCTGGAAGGCCAACGCATCGAAGCAAAGGATCCTTTGGCCGCGCGTCATCTCGGAATCGCCATCGTGCACCAGGAACTGGCCTTCTGCCCGAACCTGACCGTGGCGGAGAACCTTTGCCTTGGAGATCTTCCCAACACGGCGGGCTGGCTTGATCGCGGTCTCATGCGTGAACGCGCCCGCAAGATGCTCTCCGAGATCGAGGCGGACATCGATGTCGACCGGCCGATCGGCGAACTCACCACCGGCCAGGAGCAGCTCGTCCAGATCGCCGCGGCGTTGGGCACGAAGGCCCGGATCATCGTGATGGATGAACCGACCAGTTCGTTGTCCGTGGCCGAGAGCGAGCACCTGTTCAAGCTGCTCGGGCAATTGAAACAGCGCGGTCTCACGGTGCTCTACGTGTCCCACCGCATGGAGGAAATCTTCCGGCTGTGCGACACGATCACCGTCTTCCGCGACGGCAGACATGTCTCGACTGAAGCCGCCTCCGCGACGAACCCGGAACGTGTCATCCACCAGATGGTCGGCCGCGACGTGGTCTCGGTTTTGCCGAAACATCTTGATCGGCCTTTGGGAGAGGAACGGTTGCGCGTGGAGAACCTGACGTCGCCGGGAAAGTTCTCCGACATCTCGTTCACGCTTCGCGCGGGTGAAGTCCTGGGGTTCGCCGGGCTTGTCGGGGCCGGTCGCAGCGAAGTGGCGCAGGCGATCTTCGGGCTGGATCCCGACGCGACGGGCCGCATCCAAGTGAAGGGCAGGGCGCTTCCCGTTGGAGATGTGCAGGCCGCGCTCGCGGCTGGTATCGGGCTCCTGCCCGAAGACCGCAAACGCCTCGGGCTCGTGCTGTCGATGAACTGCCGTGAAAACACTTCCTTGGCGTCGTTGAGCCGTCTGGCGACGGCCGGCTTCGTCCGCATGGGTGAAGAACGGTCGATGGCCCAGCGCTACGCTGATCGGCTGCGGGTGAAGGCGCCTTCGACCGAATCGCTCATCTCCGGACTCAGCGGCGGCAACCAGCAGAAGGTGGCCCTCGCCAAATGGCTGGCCCGCGAATGCGACATCCTCATCGTCGACGAACCGACGCGAGGAGTGGACGTCGGGGCCAAGGCGGAGATCCACGGCCTGCTCGACGAACTCGCCTGCCAAGGCCTCGCTATTCTCGTCATCTCCTCCGAACTTCCCGAGGTCATGAACCTGAGCCGCCGAATCATCGTTCTGCGCCAAGGTCGGATCAGCGGCGAACTTCCGCGGGAACAGTTCTCCCAACCGGCGCTGATGCGTTTGATGGCGGGAGTCACCCCGTGTTAGCCTAGAACAGGTTCATCAGCCTGAGGGATTCCTGCATCACGGCGGACATCGGTAGCGTGATTCCAATCAGAAACACGAAGGCCCGAGCCTTTTGGGCAAGTGACACCTGAGGTCGTCGGCCCAGTTTCATGGCCACTCCGATGAGCAGGAGAAAGACAGGGACGAGATACAGAGCGATTAGAATTCCGATGGCATTCGATTCTCCCAAAGAGCCAACGGAAATGGCCGGGAAAATGTTCTGAAATTCCAGCAACAGGCTTGAGACGGGGTTCAGTCCATCCGGAGCTTTCAGGAGAAAGTCGGCCGCCAAACGCCACGCAATCCATTCGGCCATGAGCAGGGCGAGTATTCCGCATCCTAGCAGGATGGCTTTCATGGTTCCTTTCGTCAGCGAGCCGGCGAAGAGCCCCACGGCCCACAGCAATCCTGAGGAAAGCAGCACCTGTTTGCCCCCCGAGTTTGTCAGGTCGCCTTTGAAGGTCATGAGCAGCAACACGGGAAGCAGAACACTGAGAAACAGAACCATCATTCCGCCGGTGGCCAACTTCACTGCAAACATCCTTTTCCATGAAGGAGGCAGGCAGGCCATGACCTGATGGGACTCGAGGGCCCGCTCCTCGGCCACTGCGGTGGAGCCGATCAGCAACGGCACGATCGCGACCTGGATCATCACCCCCATAAATTGGACGCCTTCCCATTCCGCATACACTTGGCTCACCACCCAGCCGATCAACGACAGGACCAGCGAGCCGACCGTCGTGAACAGTGCGGGTGTTTGGAGATAGAATTCCTTTAGGAACAGGCTTTGCAGGGCCGAGTCACGCCGGGAGCGGATTCCGATCGACGGCAGCTTCCACCCATGGATGCCGGGGTTGATGGTGCTGTTGGAGCGGCTTTCGCCCCGGTTCCATTCACGAAGATACAGCCACCCATGGGCCAGTCCGAACAGGAGCATCAGACCGGACATGATCACGGTGGCCAGCGGACCGCCGTCCAATCTGAAGGAATGCATGAGGGCCTGGATGGATCCGATCAAAACCAGCATCGGCATGCAGCCCACGATGCAGCCCGCGATCGCACTGCGACTTTTCCAGCTCCAGAACGACACGCTCAGCATCGCCATCGGCAGCCACAGGTGGACCACCCACTCGGGGATTCTGTCGCTGGTTCTATCCGAAAAATTGTAGTATTCGGACAGGATCTGGATCGGGATCAATGCAGCCGCGAGCGCAAGCAGCTTGGTCCACCAAAGCCGCTGCCTCGACACTGGCAGCGCGAGTTGGAGATCGAGCGTTCGATGGACATATTCCTGTCCGATACCCAGCGCGGAAACAACTGTGCCCCCCGCGAGCAGGATCATCAGCGCCCAAGTGCGGAACACCTCGTGATAGCGGATCAGCTGCGCGGCCAGAAGGCCGGTGACGGCAACCAGCAGCGCCGATGGAAGGACGAGGCGAAGTTCTTTGCTCAACAGGAGGCTCATTGCGGCGATCCTCCCAGCACGGCAGTGAAGGTTTCTTCAAGGCTGAGCGATTCCTGGCGCAGTTCCTCGGGCTGCAACTGCCGGAGCTGGTTCATCACGCGGTCGAGTTCCCCGTTCACCACGACTTCCAGATTGCGCCCGTTCTTCCGGCTGGAGATCACGTCCGCGATGTGGGGCACGGCCGACGCGTCGGCGAAGCGCGCATGGATGCGCTGGTAGCGTTCGCGGGCGGCGTCGGTTGTCAGGGTGAGCACGTCGCGTCCGGCATCGACGAGGGTGAACTCGTCGATCAACCCCTCGAACTCCGCGATGAGGTGGGTGGAGACGAGGATGGTGCGGTTGGCCGGATCGGCGTCCTGATAGGCGCCGATGACCGTCTCGATGAATTCGCGCCGCACGATCGGGTCGAGGCCGGACGTGGGCTCATCGAGGATGAGCAGTTCGGGCTCCGGACAAATGGCGGTGATCAAAGCCAGCTGGGTCCGCTGGCCTTTCGACAGGGCGGTCACCTTCTTCTTGGGATCGAGTTGGAACCTTTCCAGCAGATCCTTCTCGGTGCGGTCGTTCCACTGGTCACGGAACGAGGCGAAGAAATCCAGTGTCTCCTGCACGCTCATCCACGGATAGAACCCGACATAGTCCGGCACGTAGGCCAGGCGCTTTTTCACGGCGACTTCCTCCTTGGCCGGATCCATCCCGAAGAGACGCACGGTCCCTTGCTGCGGGCGAAGTAGGCTCAAGAGGCACTTCATCGTGGTGGTCTTGCCGGAACCGTTGCGGCCGAGAAGCCCGTGGCAGCGGCCGGGCATGACCTTGAGGTTGAGCCCGTGGACGGCGTCCGACTTGTCGTAGCGGTAGTGCAGGCCGGTGATCTCGATGACGGGTGTGCTCATGGGCGTGGGCGGTGCGGCAACGGGTGTTCAGTTCCGACCGACGGGACGGCGCAGATTGCGGGCGGCGATCATTAGACCGACGAAGGTGATGGTGATCCCGGACAACAGCAGCGCGATGTCGGAACCGGGGAGACTTCCGTCGAGCCGCAGCTTGGCCACAGCCGGCATGACAAGACCGGGCCCGACGAGGATGGCGATGACGGCAAGGATCAGGACAAGGGTTCGGTTCATAATGGGGTTCTCCTATGGTTTCTGGGTTGAGTGCTTCTGGCGGACGGTGGCGAGCGCATCGAGGCGTTCCTCCACGAGCTTTCGGAGTTCGACGTTCCCCACCTGGAGGTGGTGCGCCTTGACGACGAGCGAATCGATCTCGGGAATGAGCACCTCGCGCTTCTTCCCGGCGTTGAACGGGGAACGGTTGGCCCGGAAGAAGCAGCCCTTGCCCGCGGCCGTTTCGATCACTCCCTGGCTCTCCAGTTCGGTGTAGGCTTTGGCCACGGTGTTGCGATTCAAGCGGAGCTGCTCGCCAAGTTGGCGCACCGACGGCAGAGAGTCGCCCGGCTTGGCCGCGCCGGAAGCGGCGGCGGCTTTTACCTGGTCGACCAGTTGCAGGTAGGCCGGGTGGGCGGAGTTGAAGTTGATCGAGAGGATCATGATGGGGTGCGGCATCTGTCATAGGACACTAGGACAGATAAGTCAACCGTCGGCCGAGGTCCATCGATTCAGCTGATTGGCGGCTAGAAGAATCGATTCACGCAATCCGGGTGAACCTGCAACGATCCCGGGGTCTGCAGCATCCGTGCGCGATCGCAAGCAAGCCGGCATGGACTGTGGCGATGGATCAAAGCTATGGAAAACGTGGTTATCCTGATCGTCTTGGCGGTGATTGCGGTGCCGGTGGGGCTGCTGGTGGCCATCGTGCGCCACCGGTCGCGGCTCGCGGAGCTCGAGCATCGAAATCAAGATCTCCAAGCGGATGTCTTCGTTCTCCGTCGGCGGGTGGAAGCGTTGGAGACCAGGCGGGCTGCCGAAGTTTCTTTACCAGTCCACACCTTATCGGCTGAGCCTCCGGAACAAGCTGCGCAAACGTGGGCGAGTCCTGAGTCGCCTCCGGCCGAGCCGGAGAGCGAGTCCGAGCCGTTCAATGCCGGCGAACCAGTTGCCGCGCCGGCGATGATGATGCCGCCGCCGCTTCCGCCTCGGGATCCGAGAGCGCTTGTAGCCGCTCTAGTCACAGAGGAAGTGATGGTAAAAGCCCCAACCACCACTTCTCCTCCTTCGAGACCGACTGAACCGGCAAGCCCGACCCTTCCCGACTTCAACTGGGAGCAATTCATGGGCGTGAAATTGTTCGCCTGGATCGGTGGACTGGCGCTCTTCCTCGGGTTGGCGTTCTTCGTCAAATACAGCTTCGAACGGAACCTGATTCCCCCGGAGCTGCGGGTTGCCATCGGCTTCCTGACGGGCATCGGGCTGGTGGTGGGCGGCGTGATCCTGCGGTCAAAGGACTACAAGGTGACTTCGCACACGCTCTGTGCGACGGGCATCGTGAGTCTCTACGGGGTGACCTATGCGTGCCGGTCGATCTACGAGTTTCCCTTCTTTGGCCCGATCCCGACGCTGCTGTTGATGGTGATGATCACGGCCACGGCGTTCACCCTCGCGGTGAGGCTCGACGCGATGGTGGTCGCCGTCCTCGGTCTCGTTGGAGGATTCCTGACTCCGCTTCTCCTTTCTACAGGGCAGGACAATCCGCTCGGCCTCTTCACGTTCATCGCTCTTCTCGACATCGGCCTGCTGGCGGTCGTAATCCGCACGCGCTGGAACTACCTCGTCGGTTTGGCGACCGCTGGCACGCTGGTCATGCAGGTTGGTTGGCTGGCCAAGTTTTTCTCGGCCGGACGCTACTTCGAGGGCAACGCCGTCCTGGTCACCATGGCCGTGTTCGGAGGCTTTGCGTTGCTGTTCGCGGCGGCGAGTTGGTGGACTGCCCGGCGGGAGCAGGGTTCTCCTTGGCTCACCGGATCCGCTCTGGCGCTGATCGGAATGGCCGCTTTGGTGAATCTGTATTTCATCAGCTATTCGTCACTGGCTAGTAGGCCGGGAATGATCTTCACCTATCTGCTGCTGGTCGACGCCCTGGCCATTGCGATGGTGTGGAAACAGTCCGAACTACGGCAGGTTCTTCCCGTCTGCGGAGCCATCGCGCTCGGCATATTGGGAATCTGGATCCTCGGCCTGAAGGATACGGAGCTGTTGAACTGGGCGCTCGGGTTCGTCTTTGTGTTCGGCACCCTCCACGCGCTGCTTCCCATCGGCATGGCGCGTATCAAGCCCGAGTTGGCGGCAGGAAACTGGATCCACCTGTTTCCGCCGTTGGCCCTGGGCCTCCTGCTGCCGATGTTCCGGTTCCAGGATCTGCCGTGGTTGATCTGGCCGCTTGTCTTCCTGATCGATGCGGTGGCGGTGGTGGTGGCGTTCCTGACCGCTTCGATCCTCTCGGTCGCGGTCGTCCTCCTGGTCTCGGTCCTTTTGGTCGCGGTTTGGATTGGCAACGTCCCCGTGATGGGGGCGGTGGGCGTCTCGGTTTCGCCGATGCTGATCGTGATCGGGGTCGCGGCGATCTTCTTTGCCGTGGCGGGTCTGCTGCTCGCAAAACGCTGGCAGGGTCGGACGGAACGCGACGAGCTTCTGGGAACCTCGCCGGAACTCGCGGCGAAGCTGTTGCCCGTGTTCGCGGGAGTGCTGCCGTTTCTGCTCCTGATCATGATGGTGATGAGGCTTCCGATGGCCGGGCCTTCGGCGGTGTTCGGTCTGGGACTGGGATTGGTCGTGCTCATGATCGGACTGGCGCGCGCTCTACGCCTGGGTTCCGTGGCAACGGTGGCGATGGGGGCGATGATCTCGCTGGAATATGCGTGGTTCTACTCGCGCATGAACTGGGAGGCGCACGGCTGGGAATTCTTCGGCTGGAACATTTGTTTCTGGCTGCTGTTTTCCACGGTCCCTTTTGCCCTGTCGGGGTCGTTCCGCGAAAGCCGCTCACCTTGGATTGCCGCGGCTTTGGCGGGTCCGTTGCACTTCCTCATGATTTACCGGGGAATCGGGCAACTGGCTCCGAACAGCTTCATGGGGTTGATTCCCGGCCTGATGGCGCTTCCGGCCTTTGGACAATTGTTCTGGTCGATCCGGCTCTTTCCGCGTCGCGAACGCAGCGACCTTGAGAAGCTCGCGTGGTTCGGTGGGGTGGCCTTGTTTTTCGTCACGTTGATCTTCCCGATTCAATTCGAGAAGCAATGGCTGACCATCGCGTGGGCATTGGAGGGCGCGGCCCTTTGCTGGTTGTTCCATCGTGTTCCTCATCCGGGCCTGCGCGGCGTCGGCGTGGGGCTGCTCGTCGCATCGTTCGTCCGGTTGGCGCTGAATCCCGAGGTGCTCGGCTATCACGCCCGGGCGGAAACGCCGATCTGGAACTGGTATCTCTACACCTACGGCCTCGCGATCGCCGCGTTGTTCACGGCGGCGGCGCAACTGCGTGAACCGTGGGACGGGATGGTTCGTCCGAACGCGCGAGGAATGCTGCAGTCCCTCGGAACGATCCTCGCCTTCCTTCTGCTCAACATCGAGATCGCCGACTACTTCACCGCCGCGGGCGAAGCGGTGCTGGCCTTCAAGTTCAGCGGAAGTTTCGCCCTGGACCTGGCCTACACCATCTCGTGGGCGTTGTTTGCGCTGGGGCTGCTGATCGTCGGGATCTGGAAGGCAATACGGCCGGCGCGGTATTCGGCACTCGGGCTTCTCTCCGTCGTCCTGTTGAAGCTGTTCTTCCACGACCTCGCCCGGTTGGACGCGCTCTACCGGATCGGCGCCCTGGTCGTCGTCGCGATCGTCGCGATCCTCGCCTCGGTCATCTACCAACGTTTCTTCACCCAACGGACCCATGAGAATGAAACCAAGAACTAGCGTCGGCTTCGCTTCAGCATTGTTGCAAATGGCAGTGCTCTTGATCGGCGCCCGCCATGTCGCGGATGCGGCGGTCTTCGAGTCGACGGAGTGGGAATTTCGCCAAGAGATCGACGTGCCGTCTGCCAAGGTGGTGAAGGTTGTGCTGCCGTCCGCATTGCTCGGGGCAAGCCAGGGCGGCCTGGCTGATCTGCGGTTGACCGATCCTGACGGCAAGATCGTGCCGTATCTTGTTCAGCATCCCGTGGCGCGGCGGGCCGGGATGATCGCTCCGAAGTCGATGCAGGTTGCCTTGGAGGCGAAGTCGACGGTGATCGCCATCTCCACCGGAACGAAGTCATCGATCGACGGCGTTGTCCTTCAGGCTGGCGCGAGGCGATACCTGAAGAGCCTCTCGATGGAGGGTTCGAGCGATGGAACCTCGTGGACGCTTCTGCGACGTGGGGCGCCGATCTTCGAGGAACCGGCGGGTCCGTCGCAAAGGCTTGTCGAGTTCGAGGCGGGCGAATGGGCTTTTCTCCGCCTGACTCTTGATGACCGCCGGACGCCGGCGATTCCGGTCACGGCCGTGGTTCTCCGCGAAGCGTCTTCGGAACCTGCGCTCACGGAGACCGTTGCCGGCACCGTCCTCGATCGGTCGGAATCGTCAGCGGAAAGCCGGGTGGTGGTGGATCTTGGCGCCGCCAATCTTCCGGTTGAATCTCTTGAGATCGAAACATCCGAACGGCTCTTCCGCCGTCAGGTTGTGGTCTCGCAACGCGAGGTTGTGGGCGAAGAAGTCCGTGAAGGCGGCATTGGATCGGGGACGGTTTTCAGGGTGCAACTGGACGATGCGGCGAGTGCGACCAACCTGTTCATCCCGATCGGGCGAAACATCGGCAGCCGTGAAGTGGTGTTGACCTTCGCCAATGGCGACAGCCCCGCGCTCGCGGTCACAGGCGTCCGCGTCCACGTCCGGCCTACTCATGTGGTCTTCGGTGCGACCAAGGCCGGGCGCCATACGTTTTGGACCGGGAACCGGGTTGCAAAGGTCCCTGTATACGATGTGGCCGGGCTCAGCGCAGCCGTCCGCGGCCTGGCTGCTGCCAAGCTGGAATGGATGCCGGTCGCAAGGAACGCGGCGTTCAAGCTGCCCGATGCGCTGCGGATGGTCGAAGCGCTTGGAGGGGTCATCGAGCCCAAGCTTTGGAGTGTGCGACGTCCGATCACCATCGCGGGCGCCGGGGTCTCGCAACTGGAACTCGACCTTGCGGCGTCGAGCGGAGCCCAGTCGGGGATGGTGGACATCCGGCTATTCAACTCCGGACGGCAGATTCCTTTCCTCGTGGATCGGACGTCGTTGACGCGGCCCGTTCCGGTCGAGTTCACGGCGGCGGCCGACTCGAAGCGGCCGACGGTGGGTCGATGGACCATCGGACTGCCGCTCAAGGGAGCGCCCATCGCCGAGTTGGTGGCGACGTCGTCCAGCCCTCTGTTCGACCGCACGTTTCGCCTGTTCGAAATCGGCACCACCAGCCGGGGCGAACCGGTGAAGCACTTGCTCCAGGAAAAGCGGTGGGTCCGGACGCCGGATCAAGCCGCGACCAAACTCGTGTTCGACCTGAACCGCCGGATCGGATCCCGCGAGCTGGTCCTGGAAACGGATAACGGGGACAACCCGGCGATCGAACTCTCGGCGTTGACGGCGAACCGGCCTGTGGCGCGGGTTGTGTTCAAGGCGCCGACCAGCGGGCCGACGGAGTTGCTGTATGGCAACGCGGCGGTTGGCGCCCCGCGTTATGATCTGGGCTTGCTCGCTCGCGAAGTCTTGTCGGCTCCGAGGCAGATCGCGTCGATGGCTGATGTGATCGCGGCGGATAAAGCGAACAGGTTTTCATTTGGCGCGGCCACGTGGGCTTTCTGGGTGGTTCTCGCACTGGTGGTGATCGGGTTGCTTGCCGTGATGACGAAACTGCTGCCCAAGCCCGGTGGTGGCTGAACCGCCAGTCGGGTTTACGTCGCGAAGTCCCCGATTGCGGAGGGCAGGGGACGCAGGTCGGGTTCGATGAAATCGCGGCGGGCTTCGGCAGAGAAAACCCGCTCCCGGGTGTAGAAGCGGAGAGGCAGGTCTTTGTCGGCCGCGTGCGGCAAGGCTTTCTCGACAACCTTCTGGAAGCTTTCTGATTCCGGAGACCGAGGCATCAGCACGGCGGCGACACGGATCCAGAAGACCGTAAGCGTCTCGTGATATCCGCCGGTCGGTGTGTTCATTACGCCGACGAATTGGTTGTAGGCGCTGATCCGTTCGCGGAGCAGGGACACCGTCGCGGCCTCTTCGAATTCACGCAGGTGCCAGAGCGCCACGATGACGTGGGCGGCGTGGGTCCATTCGGGCTTCGGCAACGTGCGGCTCAGAAACCGGGCGACAAGATGCTGGAGTTCCCCTTCGGTCGAAGGAGTTCCCGGAGGCAGGGCGTGCTCCGTCAGTTCCATGACAGGTCGTCGGGCGAGTCCGCGAGCAGTCGATACTTCGGTCCCTTCGTCAGGATGAGATCGCGCCAGAGCTTGGACGGGTCGTGGTCCATCACGAGTTCGACGGACGCGGGATGGATGACCCACGATCCCCGTTCCAGTTCATCGTCGAGTTGTCCGGGAGACCAGCCGGCATAGCCCGAAAAGATTCGCAGCTTCTGGTTCAAGGCATGGCCGCCCGCAATCTCCTGGAGTTCATCCATCGAATGCCCCACCGAAAGCTGCGGAAGCACCGAGCCATCGAGCATGAGCTGATTGGAATGGAGAAAGGTCACCGTCGTCGGATCGACCGGGCCGCCTTGGTAGAGCGGATCGGACTTCACTCCATCCGGCAGGTCGGCCTCGACCGCGTCGCCGACCTTGTGTTCGCCGGGTTTGTTCAGGACCAGTCCGAACGCACCTTCGGGCGTGTGCTGACAGATCAGGACCACGGTGCGGTGGAAGCACGAGCCCTCTAGCTCCCCGCCGTCGAGGAGCAGCATTCCGCGAAGCGATTTATCACGGGCCACGGAGCGATGTTGGGACAGGACGCAGGCGGCGCGCAATGCCGGGTGACGTTTTGGTCGGGGGTGTTTGGCTAGCGTGTTTCCTCTCGCCTTTGCCGGTCTTCGCGGTTTCCCCTTCGACCAACGGAATACTCCATGAATATTCAAGCCATCGTCCTCCTCTCGTTAATGATCGTCCACGCGGTGTCCGCCGCCGAGGAAGCCGGCACCCTGGAACCGCGGACACCGGCGGCCGAGGCGGCGACCAAAGTAGGCAAGGATGCGGTCGTGTCCGGCCTGCTGACCCAGCTCACGAAGAGGGAGAAGCTCTGGTATCTCAATGTGGACGGGAGCTATCCGACCAACGCCTTTACCGCGGTCGTCTTCGCCAAGAACTTCAACGTCTTCACCAATGTGGATGCGATGGTCGGCAAGAAGGTCGAAATCACGGGCAGGATCGCCGAGTTCCAGGGCAAACCCCAGATCGTGCTCGAACGCGCGAGCCAACTGGCGTTTCCCAAGCCTTGAAGCGCGGGTCTCCAGCCGCAGGTGGTCTCCGTGGACGAAACCATTGGGTTGGCCGCCTATGAACTCGGAGGTTGAGATGTGGTTTGCTGCAGGGCTAACTTCCTCCGACTCCAAGAGATGATCCGCCGCGGAAGAGCGTGGACAGCGATGGTGTGGAAAGGGCGCTGTCCTCTGCGCGGTGTTGAACCGACGGTCCGAATCGTTCCCCATGAAGCCACCACTCAGGCCGGCCAACGAACAACAGCGTCTTGCGGCGCTTCATCGCTACCATGTTCTCGACACCCCGCCGGAACAGGCCCTGGACGATCTGACGTCCCTTGCCACCCAGATTTGTGATAC
>JAYUUX010000005.1:0-13682 GCA_043754645.1 Verrucomicrobiales bacterium
TGACCCGTCTGCTGGAGCGGGGAGGATCAGCCCTGCACGTGCGCGAATTCCTCAGTCTCTTTTTCCAGAACACGACCGGGATCAGCCAGGCCGATGCACGTTCCGACGAGGAACATGCCGCCGTCATGGCCAAGGTCCGCGAGAACCTGGACATAACCCGGGTCTACAAATGCCGTCCGGGCTCTGACCTCGACCGCGCGCGCGCATGGACTTTGCTGGCGCTTTCGGCGGTGAATTTCACGGTCCCTTGGGAGGAAAAATCCTTCAACCACACGGCGTTTGGAACTGAATGTCTCGAACACGCCATCAACACCTGCGACACGTGCGAGGAAGCATGGCGGAGCTTCGCGGTCTCGGTGGTGTTGTCCGGCAAGACTGTCGAGTTCGAGCAACGCCTGAAAGGCCGCTGGCCGCAGGTGGTCGATTATTTCCGCCGGGCCCGCGAAGGGGCCGGGAGCGTGGTTCCGGACATGGCCCACGCCGTCGACGGGCCGCGCTGGGACTGCCCGAGGACGATCCCGTTCATCGAGCAGGAGCCTGAGGCGATCCGTCCATGGGTGGCCCGCCGGGACGGACGATTCACCTACCTTTCGCACGATCTCATTCCGCGGCCACGCAGCGTCAACTACGTCCCCAACGAACTCGAGGGCATCGCCCGCAACCTGATGACGGTGCTCGGACGCATGCCGAAGTTCTGCGCGCATTTCGGCGGAGCAGGGGATGCGCTCCTTCTTCTGGCCGCGTCGTTCGACCGCGACCCGAAGCTTCCCATCGTCAGCTATCCGAACTCCCACGCCGCGGCCCGCGCGTTCTTCGAGGCGTTCCCCGAAGGCGGCCAAGTCTACCTGCTGCCGCTCTCGCCGGACCCGCAGATCCACATCATCCTTCGTTGGATGATGAGCAGGCAGGACAACTGCGTCGGCGCCGGGGCCACCCCGGTCGAGGGCTACACCGAGGAATGGATCCCCGGCCTGGACATCACCAAGAAATACGGAATCCGCATCGCACCCAAGTGGGCCGCCGCGTTCCGTGACAACAAGGATTCCCGTCGGATCGCCATCGCGCCCAAGGGCAGCATGGCCGGTATGGTCGGGAGCAAGCGCAACATCATCGATCCGGCCGTGTGGCCCGAGTTGATCGCATTCGTGAAGGATGCCGGATTCGTGCCCGTCGTCATCGGAACGCCCGATGAGGCCAAACATTATCCGGTGATCGAGGGATGCATCGAAGCGCGCAGCCGATCGTTCCGCCACCAGATGGAGGAGATCGGCAAGTGCGTCGGACTCATCGGCGCGGACTCTTGGGCGAAGACTTTCTCGGGCTTGGCCGCTCTGCCGACCCTCGTATTTGATCCCCTCAAAGGGCCTGATCTCGCGGGATGGTCCGATCCGGCGGACAATGTTTTCATCAAGCCCTGGCCGACGATCTCGATGGTCAAGGGCATGGCGGAGTTCCGCGCGCAGTTCGCCCGGAGGTTCGGCGGCGGATCAATCCCGGCGACGACCTCGGCCCAGGCCGTGGCTGCGACGGGCAAGCTGGCCGTCTCCTGGGAGGGTTCGTTCCTCGATCTCGGCAGCCTTTCCCACGTCAACCGCGAGTTGACGGATCAGCTCGCTGCCGACAAGCGGTTCTCCGTGGCCTGTGTCGGGGCGAATGCGATTCCCGCCTCCATGCGGAACGATTCCGACTGGAAGAAGCGGGCCAAAAAGCTGTTCGCCGAGCCGACAGGCAAGGCTTCGATCACGGTGCGCCATCAGTGGCCGCCCGATTGGTCCCGCCCGACGAGCGGCGCGCTTGTAGTAATCCAACCGTGGGAATTCGGTCTGCTCCCGAAGGAATGGGTGGCGGCGGCCAAGGACGTCGACGAGTTCTGGGCTCCGTCCAACTACGTCCGCAACGTCTACATCGCGTCCGGTATCGACGCGGCAAAAGTCCATGTCGTTCCCAACGGAATAGACACAAAGCTCTATCGACCGGAAGCCAAGCCCCGGCCGTTGCCGACGACCAAACGCTTCAAGCTGCTCTTCGTCGGCGCGACCATCGGACGAAAAGGTCCGGACGTGCTCCTGCAGTCGTATCTCGCGTCCTTCACCGCGGCGGACGACGTGTGCCTTGTGATCAAGGATTTTGGCGGCGACACGGTGTATTCGGGCCAGACGATGGGCGCTCTCATCGAGCAGGCCCGCAAACAGCCCGGCGCGCCCGAGATCCTCTACCTCAACAAGGAGATCCCGCCGGACGAGATGCCCGGGCTCTTCACCGCGTGCGATTGCCTTGTCCATCCGTTCCGGGGCGAGGGTTTCGGCATGCCGATCCTCGAGGCCATGGCCTGCGGGCTCCCGGTGGTCGTGACGCAGGGCGGCGCGGCGGATGATTTTGTCGGCGAAGCCAACGGCTGGCTGATCCGGAGCCAACGGCGGCCGATCGGGAATTCCGTCAGCAACATCCCGCTCGTGGGCGAGGGATGGCTGTTGGAACCCGATGCCGCGCACCTTTCCGCCATCCTGCGGGAGGTCGTTTCCAGCCCGTCGGTCGTCGAGGCCAAGGGGCGGGCCGGTGCGAAGGTCGCTCGGGAGAAGTTCAGTTGGACCAACGTGGCCAGCATCGCGGCCGACCGCCTCATGGAAGTCGGGAACCGGAAGCCCATTTCTGCGTCGGGCCCCATGTCCATGCCGAAGCCGGCGACGGGCAGGTTGGTCCTGCCGCCGAACGCGCTGCTGGGCCACATCGGCAGGGCCTCCGACCTCATGCGCCAGCGGAAACATTCAGAAGCTTGGAAGGCCTCGTGTGTCGCGTTGGAAGAACGCCCCTTCAATCCCCCGGCATGGGAACTCCTCGGCGAGATCGCCGTGGCGGCGGGCGACTATGCCCTCGGCAAGAAATGCCTCGCGACACTGCGGGGCATGGCCCCCGGGTGGAAGAAGGTCAAGGAGCTGACCCGGCAGCTCATGGGAAAGCCGGGCGGAAAGCCGTCGGGATATCCTCTGCCGATCATCCCGGCTTCGCCACGCATCAGCGTCTGCCTGATCGCCAAGAACGAGGAGCGGTTCCTTGAACAGTGCCTGAAGTCGGTGAAGGACTTCGCGTGGGAGATCATCGTCGTAGACACCGGGTCCACCGACCGGACCGTGGAGATCGCCAAGAGCTTTGGAGCAAAGATCGGCGGATTCACCTGGTGCGACGATTTTGCCGCCGCCCGGAACGCGGCCCTCGAACTTGTGCGGGGCGACTGGGTGCTCGTGCTCGACGCCGACGAAGTGGTTCGCAGCGGGATGATGGATCATCTGAAGAAGGAGATCACCGATCCCGCCGCGCTCGCCTGGCGCATCCCCCTCTACAACGTGGGCAAGGAGGACCAGGGATCGTGCTTCGTCCCGCGCCTGTTCCGTAACGCTCCGGCCCTCTTCTACGTGGGCCGCATCCACGAGCAGATCTTCACGAGTGTCGAAGTTCGCCGTCAGGAATGGGGCCTCGAGAACAAGCTCGGCCGCACCGAACTGCTCCACTACGGCTACACGGAGGAGATGACCCGCGACCGCAACAAGGTCGAACGCAACCTCGCGCTCCTCGAGAAGGCCGTGGACGAGATTCCCGACGATCCAAACCTGACGTTCAACCTCGGCATGGAGAAGGTCCGCCTCGGCCGGATCGAAGAAGGTCTGGTCCACTACCGCGCGGCCATCGCGATCCTCAACCGGACGCCGGCCGACCAGCTTGTGCCCGAGCTCCGAGAGGTGTGCCTGACCCAGTATATGGGCATCCTCAAGGAAGCCCGGAAGTTCAACGACCTTGCCGAGTCGCTCGATCTTCCCGTCGTGCGCAACGGCCGCTTGACCGCATCGATGCATTACCTCGCGGGCTTCGCGCTCGTGCAGCTCGGCCGCAACGAGGACGCCGCCAAACATCTTCAGGCCTGCCTCGCCCTGCGGGACGAGCGGACCTTCGCCCCGATCCATGCGGACATCCGGACGGCGGCTCCGTTCCATTGCCTAGGAGTGGCGCTGGCGAATCTGAAGCGCGTCGACGAAGCCGAAGCCGCGTTCGACCGCGCCAGGGCCGCAGCGCCCCGGTCGGCCGCCGTGATCCTCGACTACGCCCGGTTTGAAGCCGGCCGCGGTGAGATGGCGAAGGCCTTGCACCTGCTCCATTCGCTGCTGGGAGCCGATCCGAAGCACTCGATGCTCTGGCGTTTCGGTGCGCAGATCCTGCTGCAGAAACCCGAGCTCGCGGAAGTCGCCGACCAGTGGACGACGGAAGCTCTCAACCACTATCCATCCGACCGCGAATTGTTGGCGGTCCGGGGGGAAATCCTCCTTCTCTCCGGACGCCCCGATGATGCCCGTCCGCTGCTCGAACAGTCTGCGCGTTGGGGAACTGCCCGGATCGTCGCGGCCGACGCTCTCTGCCGACTGGTCTGTGGCGGCGCACCCGCCGAGCCGATCACCGACACCGAGACGACCCGCGAATTCCTCTCGTTGTATCGGCGCCTCGTCGAGTGGCAGGCATCGGCCGTGGTCGGTTCGCTCAATGACGCTCTGGATCGCGTCGAGAAGTCCGTGCCGAAGGCCGGCGCCGTCATCCGGAGCGTCCTCGCCGAAGCCACGGCCTGAGCACCTCGACATCTTTCGTCGCATCCGGAGCTTTGACAGGCCGATCAGCTCCGGCATTTTCCTTCGCATGAAACGATTCGTCGCCGTTCTTGCAGTCCTTGGATTTGTGGTCTCCGCCGCGGTCGCCGCCGACAGCGCTGCGTTTGAAGTGGGCGGTTTGAAGTTCACCAAACCCGCGTCGTGGAAATCCGTCGAGCCGTCGTCCCCCATGCGGAAGGCGCAGCTTTCGGTTCCGAACAAGGACGGCAAGGGCGATGGCGAAGTGCTCTTCTTCCATTTCGGCGCCGGCAACGGCGGCGGCACCCAGGCCAACGTCGACCGCTGGTTCGGGCAGTTTGTCGAGGGCAAGGACAAGATCGGGGCGAAGTCGGAGGAGAAGACCATCGGCAAGACCAAGGTCGTCTTTGTGCGGGCCGAAGGAACCTACCGGAGCGGCATGCCCGGCGGACCCCAGACCCCGTTGTCCGACTACGGCCTCCGCGGCGCGATCATCGAAGCGGAAGGCGGCAGCATCTTCATCCGCATGACGGCTCCCAAGGCCGTGGCCGCTGCGGCTGAAGCGGACTTCAAGGCGATGGTCGAAGCCGCGCTGAAGTAGCGGGTTTGGCCGAGAAGCCTCAGTCGTCCATCCGGAGCGAATCGGAGAGGACCGCGAGGTGGAGGCGTTCTTCAGCCGAGAGGGGCGCGTTCGCCAAACCGAAGGACGCAGTTTCGGCCGAAACGCTGTTCAGGACTGTGCGGAGGACGGAGAGGAGAACCGGGCCGTTCCGGCGGCGGAACCGCAGGATGTCGTTTTCCGCCACCACCTGGCCCGCCGTGAGGTAGCGGAGCTGGGCCTCATCGTGGATGTTTGAAACCAGCTCCTCCGAATCGAGCATGCCGGCCGCGTAGGCGTAGGCTGTCAGGGTCAGGATCATCCTGGAGTTGGGGAAGCCGGCCACTTCGTTGGGCAGCCGGTCGACGGAGACTTCATCGACTGCGGTCAAAGCCAGCCGGAGAAGGGTTTCACCGCCCACCTGAAGTCGGGCGTCCCGGGATACCGGCGCAATCTGGAGATTGCCGCTGGTTCCGAAGCTCTTTTTGATCGTCTTCATCACCCTATAACGATCGATCTCCCGTGTGACGGATGTGTGTCGACTGGGCAACGACTGGGTGAGGAATGGGCGGTTTAAGGAAACGCCAGCAAGTCATATCATCGCATCCTGATGCGTTGATTTAACGGTTGTCATCTTTTGGATTTCGCCGATACCTTTGGATCATGCAGCAAGCGACTTTGCCGTATCTCCGTGGAAACGAATTGGTCCGGTTACTCCAGAAACGCATCGCCATCATCGACGGCGCGATGGGCACCACCATCCGCACCTATGGCATGACCGAGGCGGACATCCGAGGCCAGCGTTTTGCCAAGTGCGAGGAGCCGCTGCTGAACAACGGCGACATATTCTCGCTCACGCAGCCTGACATGATCTGCGACATCCACCGGCGTTTCCTCGAAGCCGGCGCGGACATCATCGAGACGAACACCTTTGGCGCGACCAGCATCAGCCAGAGCGAGTTCTTCGTGGAAGACCCACGTCGGAAAGGCGGGCGTAAGGATCCGGCGTTCTACCAGAAGATCATCGAGGACAAGTTCCTCAATGACCTCGCGTGGGAGATCAATGAATCATCCGCGCGCCAGTGCCGCGAATGGGCGGACCGCGTGGCGAACAAGGACGGCAAGCAACGCTTCGTCGCCGGCGCCATCGGGCCGCTGACCGTATCCCTCTCGAACTCGCCGGACGCCGATGACTCGGGCTTCCGTGTCGTGACGTTCGATCAGGTGAAGCACGCTTACATCAACCAGGTCCGCGCCCTCATCAAAGGCGGCTCCGACTTCCTGCTGGTGGAAACGATCTTCGACTCGCTCAACGCCAAAGCGGCGCTGGTGGCGATTCAGGAGGTCTTTGAGCAGGATAAGATTTGTCTGCCGATCTCCATCTCCGCCGCGGTCGGTCGCGGTGGCGAGACGATGATCTCGGCGCAGACGATCGAGGCGTATTGGAACGCAGTGAAGCATGTGAAGCCGCTCTCCATCGGCCTGAACTGCTCTCTCGGGCCTGACTTGATGAGGCCGTTCCTAGCGGAGCTTTCCGAGAAGTCCACCGCCGCGATCTCGTGCTATCCGAACGCCGGACTGCCGAATCCGCTTTCGCCGACCGGCTTTGATCTGAAGCCCGAGGACATGGGCAATTATCTCGGCGAGTTCGCGCAGAGCGGTTTGATCAATATCGCCGGCGGTTGCTGCGGCAACACGCCGGAGCACATCGCGGCGATTGCGAAGGCGCTGGAAGGCCGTCACCCGCGCGACCTCGCGCCCAAGGAATCCGGCACGCAACGCCTCGGCGGCATCCCCGGCAGCGCTCCCGCTCCCGTGGCTCCCTTGCCCCTCCGCCTAAGCGGTTCCCAGCCGTTCACGCAGCAGATCGGGCAATACATGATGATCGGCGAGCGCACGAACGTCGCCGGTTCGCCGAAGTTCGCGAAGCTGATCAAGGAGGGGAAATACGACGAAGCCGTCGCTATTGCCCGCCAGCAGGTTGAGAACGGGGCCAACATCATCGACATCTGCATGGACGAGGGAATGATCGACGGCGTCGCCGCGATGTCGCGCTTCCTCCAACTCCTCGGCAGCGAGCCGGAAGTCGCCAAGGTTCCGTTCATGGTCGATTCCTCAAAGTGGGAAGTCATTGAGGCCGGCCTGAAATGTCTTCAAGGCAAAGGCATCGTGAACTCCATCTCGCTCAAGGGCGGCGAGGACTTGTTCCGCGAACACGCGCGCAAGGTGCTCAAGTATGGCGCCGCCGTTGTCGTTATGGCGTTCGATGAACAGGGCCAGGCCGCGACTTACGCCGAGAAGATCCGCATCTGCGAACGCGCCTACCGTCTGCTGGTGGACGAAATTGGATTCCCGCCCGAGGACATCATTTTCGACCCGAACATCCTCACCGTCGCGACCGGCATCGAGGAGCACAACAACTACGCCGTGGACTTCATCGAAGCCACGCGTTGGATCAAACAGAACCTGCCGCACGCCAAAGTCAGCGGCGGCGTGTCGAACGTCTCGTTCAGCTTCCGCGGCAACAACCCCGTGCGCGAGGCGATGCACAGCGCGTTTCTTTTCCACGCGATTCGCGCCGGCATGGACATGGGAATCGTCAACGCCGGCATGTTGGAGGTGTATGAAGAGATCGAGCCCGAGCTGAAGGAACTCGTCGAAGACGCATTGCTCAATCGCCGCCCCGATGCGACCGAGCGTCTCGTCAACCACGGTGAGGAGCTCAAGGCCGCCAGCGCGGGCACCACCGCCACTGACAAGAAGGTCGAAGAAGAATGGCGCAAGGGCACCGTCGAAGAACGCCTCTCGCACTCGCTCGTCAAAGGCATCGACCTCTACATCGACATTGATACCGAGGAGGCCCGCGCGAAGCTGGGCAAGCCGCTGCTCGTGATCGAAGGCCCGTTGATGGACGGCATGAGTGTCGTCGGAGACCTGTTCGGCGCGGGGAAAATGTTCCTGCCGCAGGTCGTGAAGTCGGCGCGCGTGATGAAGAAGGCCGTGGCTTATCTCACGCCGTTCATGGAGGCCGAGAAGGCTGCCATGGCCGCGCGCGGAGAAGCCGTGAAGGCGCAGGGCAAGATCGTGCTCGCGACCGTGAAGGGCGACGTCCATGACATCGGCAAAAACATCGTCGGCGTCGTGCTCGCCTGTAACAACTATGAGGTCATCGACATGGGCGTGATGGTCCCGTGCGAGAGGATCCTTGAACGCGCCAAGCAGGAGAACGCCGACATCATAGGCCTCAGCGGACTCATCACGCCGTCGCTCGACGAGATGGTGCATGTGGCGAAGGAGATGGAGCGCACCGGTTTTAAGATTCCGCTGCTCATCGGGGGTGCGACCACCAGCCGCGCGCATACTGCCGTCAAAGTTGCCCATCATTACAGCGGGCCGATCGTCCACGTCCTCGACGCCTCGCGCGCCGTGCCCGTGGCCAGCAGCCTCTTGAGCGCCGATCAGAAACCAGGTTTCGTGAAGCAACTGCGCGCCGACTACGAGAAGCTCCGGGAACAGCACGGAGGCAATCGGCAGACGTTGCTCCCGCTGGAGAAGGCCCGCGCCAACGCGGCCAGGCTGAAATTCGACGACCTGCCCAAGCCCGAGTTCACCGGCGTGCGTGTGCTGGAAGATGTTTCGCTGGCGACGCTGCGCGAGTTCATCGACTGGTCGCCCTTCTTCCACACGTGGGAGCTGCGTGGCGTCTATCCGAAGATCCTCCAGCACGAGAAGTATGGCGAGGAAGCCACCAAGCTCTTAAACGACGCCCAAGCGCTGCTCGACGAGATCATCGCCAAGAAGCTCATCAAGGCGCGCGGCGTCTACGGCATCTTCCCGGCCAACCGCGTCGGCGACAGCATCGAGCTCTACACCGACGAGAGCCGCACGCAGGTCCTCACGACCTACCAGATGCTCCGGCAGCAGATGGACAAGACCGACGGCTCGCCGAATTACAGCTTGGCCGACTTCATCGCACCGAAGGCCGAAGGCCTAGTGGCACAGGCGGCCTCGCCTGCGTCCGTTCAGCAAGCGCCCTCGCTTGCTGGAGCTTCAGGAAACGAACAGGCGGGGGCGCCTGTTCTACCGGCCACCGGCGGGGGCGCCGGTGCCACTGAGCCGTTGCGCGACTACCTCGGCTGTTTCGCCGTCTCCACGGGGTTCCACCTCGACGAACTGGTCAAGGGCTACAAGGCCGCGCTCGACGACTACAACGCCATCATGGCCGAAGCCTTGGCAGATCGTTTGGCGGAAGCCTTCGCCGAGTATCTCCACAAGCGCGTCCGCGACGAATGGGGCTTCGGCAAGACGGAGAACCTCACCCGCGAACAGTTCATCGCCGAAGAATACCGCGGCATCCGGCCGGCCGGCGGTTATCCCGCCAGCCCGGACCACACCGAGAAGCGCACGCTCTGGCAGCTCCTCGATGTCGAGGCCAAGACCGGCATCCAGCTCACGGAGAGCTGCGCGATGTGGCCCGGCAGCAGCGTCAGCGGCCTCTATTTCGCCCATCCCGACTCGAAGTATTTCGCCGTCGGTAAGCTGGCCAAGGACCAGGTCGAAGACCTCGCCGGCCGCAAGGGCATGAGCGTGACCGAAGCTGAGAGGTGGCTCGGACCGTGGTTGAACTACTGACCATCTGATTCGTGATCGGGCTGTTCCTTCGGGAACAGCCCGTTCAGTTTTTGCCGATGTTCCGCACGCTGCGTCGCGTTCTGCCGCTGCTTTGTCTGACTGCGTTCGTTTCGGCGTCGGTGGCTGCGACGCTCACGATCACCAACCGCGAGATCCGCCTCGACGGCGAGCGGTTCATCATGCGCGGCATGTGCTACAACCCCGTTCCTATCGGCGGCGATGGGCGCCTCCGGCCCAATGGCGACTACTACTCCAAAGAGTTCCGCGCCCTCTACGGCCGCGACCTGCCCAAGATGCGCGAACTCGGCATCAACTGCGTCCGCGTCTACGGCTGGGCGCCGGGAGCCGACCACTCGGAGTTCCTCGACCAGGCCTGGAACGGGGGTCGCCAGCCCATCCGCATCCTCATCAATCGCTGGATCAATCCGTCGACCGACTGGACTTCGACGGCCGCCGTGGCCGCGTTGAAGACGGAATGGGCCGCCATCGCCCGCGAGGTGAAGGACCATCCGGCCACGCTCGGCTACATGCTCGGCAACGAGCTGAACCAGGCCTACTGGAACCGTTCCCTCTCCGCGCTTTGGCCCGCCATCAACGAGATCGCCGGCGAGATCCTCCACCACGACACGAACCACGTCCTCACCAGTGCGCTCTCCGACCAGCAGCTCGTGGAGAATGTCCGCCAAGGCGATCTCCTCGCGCCGAACCTCAACGCCTGGAGCCTCCAAGTCTATCGCGGCAACAGCTTCAAGGAACTCTTCAACGACTACTTCCACGCATCCGATAAACCGATGTTCGCCTCCGAGTTCGGGCTCGATGCGTGGAACGCGCGGCAGGGCAGGGAACTGGTGGAGAACGCCGACGTTCAGGCCGACGTGATCGAATTGCTGTGGAAGGAGCTGGAGCGCAACCGCCGCATCGCGTCCGGCGGCGCCGTCTTCGAGTGGACCGACGAATGGTGGAAGCACGGCCGACCTACAAACCACGACGGTGGCGGCTGGCCCAATGGCGCCTTCCCCGACGGCCAGGCCGACGAAGAATGGTGGGGCATCCATCGCCTCAAGCCCGGCAATCCGGACGTCCTTGAGCCGCGCGCGGCGGTTGAACGCCTCAGGAAACTCTGGGCCACGCCGTAGCCGCAGACGTGAGTCTGCGTTGAAGTGCCGCTGAAGTGCGCCGATTCGAATCTGCGGTTACGAGCTTTTCAGGTTGGTAGGGTGAAGGCTCCCGCCGAGCCGCCTTGTGGCATTCATCTGACACGACGGGTTCTCGTGGGAAGTCGAGCGCCGCAGTATTGCACTGAAGGTGCCGCGGCAGCCGGGAAGATTTCCGGAAGCGCAGAGGCGGCTCGGCGGGAGCCTTCGGCCTACCAGTCGCTAGACCTCGTTTCGCTTCTGCCTTGTTGGCACTTTCTGCGGTTCAGTTTCTTCGCGTTCCTTCGCGCCCTTCGCGGATGAATCCGTGGCGCAAGGCCGGCCCGACTACGGATGCTTCAGGAAACCCGACGCCTTCATCCAGTCGGCGGCGCGGTCGGGCCACCAGGTGACGGGATTCTCCGTCCGGCGGAGGCCGTAGCCGTGGCCGCCGGTCGGGTAGATGTGGGCTTCGGCGGGCACCTTGGCGTTCTTCAACGCGAGGCTGTAGAACATCACGTTCTCCACGCGGACGGGATCGTCCTGCGCCATGACCAGAAATGTCGGCGGCGTGTTCGTCGCGCTGACGGTCATCTCTGGAGCGAGGATGTCGCCCTTGTCCTTCTGCGTGAGATACGCGGGGTAGACGAGCACGGCGAAGTTCGGTTTGCAGCTCAGCTTGTCGGCGTCATCCACGACGGGGTAGGTGCGTTCCGTGTGGTTGTTGCTCAGGGCCGCGGCCAAATGCCCACCGGCGGAGAACCCGAGCACGCCGAGGCGGTTCGGGTCGAGGCCGAGTTTCTTGGCCTGCGCGCGGATCATGCCCATGGCGCGCTGCGCGTCCTGGAGCGGCGCGGTGTGCGGCGGAAGGCCGGGCCGGCGCGGCACGCGATACTTGAGAAGCACCCCCGTGACGCCGATGGAGTTCAGCCATTCGCAGACTTCGGAGCCTTCGAGGTCATAGGCCAAGATGTTGTAGCCGCCGCCGGGACAGACGAGCACGGCCGCGCCGGTGTCCTTCGCGGGCGCTGGCTTGTAGACGGTGAGCGTGGGCGTGGAGACGTTGCCGAGGCGGATCAAGCGGCGACCGCCCACGAGATTCTCGGTTGGTTTGGTCAGATCGGCTTCGGCGGGGAGCGTGTTGGTGTCGCCGGGAGCTTTGCCGGGCCAGAGGTTGAGCGGCTTCTGTTCGGCGGCATTGGAAGCGCAGGCAAGCGCGGCGAATGCGATGGTGAGCGAGAGGAATCGTTTCATTTGCAGGTCACTTGGCGGTGTTGAGTTTCTCGAGGTAGGCGATGAGCGAGGCGAGTTCGGACACGCTCAACTGGGCGGCGAGGCCTTCGGGCATGAGCGACTTGTCGAGCTTCTCGCGCCTGGTGATGTCCGCGTTCTTCAGCTTCAGCTCCTGCGCGGCGACGTTGCGAATGGTCACCGTGTCGGCCGCTTCCTGGACGACGAAGCCTTCCATGTCGTCGCCGTTCTTCAGCGTGAACCGGTGCGAAGTGAATCCCTGGGCGATGGTCTTGTTCGGCAAAAGAACGGCTTCGGTCAGTTCACGCCGCTTGTAGATGGATGCGATGTTGCCGAGGAACGGTCCCTTGAGCGGTTCGTCGGCCTTGACCGTGTGGCAGGCGCCGCAGCCGGCCTGCGCGAAGATCTGTTCACCCCGGACCGGATCGCCGGGCGTGCGGATGACGGCGGAGAGCGCGTCCTCGACCTTGAGGGCGCCGACTTTCTTGGCTGCGGCCTCGGCTTTGACCTTCGACGGATCGATGCGGAGCGCCTTGACGGCCTCGGCCGCGGCCTTGGCCACGAGCGGATTGGTGTCGTCCAGCGCGGCGACGATCACCGCGGCGCGGGAAGCGTCTTTCGCGATGACGGTGGCGTCGAGGATCTGGGCGCGGCGTGTGTCGTTCTTCCAGCCGTCCTCGATCGCCTTCAACGCGGCTGCGGGAGCGCGCTGACGACGATCAACGGTGCGTGAAGCCTGGCGGAGCAGGGCGGCGTCGGCCCAAACGGCGGAGGGACCGTCCATCTTGCCGGCGGCGGTGATGACGGCCTGGAAGTTTTTCTCCACGACCGGTGAACCAAGGAACGTCGTGGTGAGCTTGTCGAGATCGACGCCCGTCGGCTTGGAGGAAACGAAGCCGGGCAGGGCGGCCAGCACCGCCTGGAGCGCGTCGGTCGAATCGGACTTTGCGAGCGCCGTGATGGCGTTGGCACGGGACGCGGCGGACGCCTGTCCATCGGCGGCGACGGTCGTGAGCACCGGGACCGTGGCGGCTGGGATGGTGTCCGAGTTGGCCATCAGGTCGGCGACGGAAGGTGCGAGGCCGGGGTTGGCTTTCACGAGGTCGAGCATTCGTGCGATGGCGGGTTCACCCGGGAGCCGATGGCGCGAATACGAGGAGGCAAGCCCGGCGGCTTCGGCGGCGTCGGCCTTCTCCAGAGCGGTCTTCAACGCGGCTGCGACCCGGGGCGTTTCATCCCAGGCTTCGGGCTGGTAGAGCGGTCCGCGTGTGTCGGGACGGGTGCCCCACGAATCGCCTTTCCACGGGCCTTCCTTGAAGTGGATCCGGCACAGGGCGGTCAGGAGTTCCGAGCGCTTGCCCGCGTCGGTTGCCTTGTCGAGGCGTGAGATGAGACCCGACACGGCGGCCGAATCGTAGATGCCGGAGACGACCCGGAGCGCCATCACGCGGGAATCGGTGG
>JAYUUX010000006.1:0-4229 GCA_043754645.1 Verrucomicrobiales bacterium
CCGATGTCTGGCGCTGCGGCGTCGCCTTGCGGAGCAGTGCGGACACGGCGTCGATCTCGACTCCGAACGGAATCGGCAATTCGCAGAAGGTTCGAGGAAGGGTGCGTTTTGTCCCCCGCGTTGCCATGTCGCGGATGCGCCGACGGAGCTCGGGCATCCCATGCCCTTCGTTCGCGATCAGCGGGACAACCGGAACTCCCAATGCCTGCGAAAGCTCCTCGGGATTGATCTCGTGGCCGTTGTTCCGCGCCACGTCCATCATGTTCAACGCGACGAGCGTGGGATAACCCAGCTCGATGACCTGGGTGGCGTAGTAGAGGTTGCGCTGGAGGTTCGAGCCGTCGAGCACGATGACCACCAGAGACGGCGCGGGCACTTCAGCAACGCGATGGAAGAGAATGTCGCGGGAAACCTGTTCGTCGATCGACTGCGGACTGAGGCTGTAGGTTCCCGGCAGGTCGAGGATGATGACCGGTGTGTCTCGCGCGGGAGACACGGCCGAGTCGCCCTTTTCCCAAATCAGCCGGCCTTCCTTCCGTTCAACAGTGACACCGGCGTAGTTCCCGACCCGGGCACGGAGCCCGGTGAGGGCGTTGAAGACGGTCGTCTTTCCGCTGTTCGGATTCCCGGTAAGGGCGACGTAGGGGACTGATCCGGGGTTGATCGCGGACATCCCGTCAGGACTTGGCGTGGAGGAACTCATTCTCAGGCTGATGGGCGAGTCCGGCTATTTCGATTCAAGCGGTCTTCACGAACACCAAGGCCGCATCGGATCTCCGCAGTGACAAATGGTAACCCCGGACCTTGATCTCGACCGGGTCGCCCATCGGCGCGAACCGCACCAGCTCGACGACGGTCCCGACGAGGATGCCCATCTCCATCAACCGGGGCTTGTGTTCGGGGGCCACCTTGAGCTCGGCGACGACGGCCTTTGAACCCACGGCAAGGTCGGTCAGCGGTTGCGACGTTCCGGGCATCTCAGGCGACCCTCCGCCCCATCGGTTGCACCCAGATCTGCTCCGCCAATTCCTTCGATATGCCGAGCCGGGCGTTGCAGACCTGGCAGATCACGCTCGCCTGCTGGCTGACGAGCCGGATGGTCTGGTCCTCCGTGAAACCCATTTCGCGCAGTCGTTTGGAAGTCTCCGGCGGCGCGGAAAGGCGCTTCACTTGGACCGAGGTGCCGGCCGAGACTTTGGAAAGCGGGCACACTTCCCCGTGGGGACAATCTTCCGCCTCTTTGCAGGCTGACGGTGGGTGCTTCAAGACGAACAAGAAGTTCTTTCAGGCGGGTCGGCGACGCAAGGCAGCTTCTTGTCGTTCACTTGCCATGCGTTGTCGCTCGTATGCGCAAACAGGCGTGACCGTGAAGCCGCGAGGCCTTTAGCTGCAGCAATGCGCCTCCCCCTTCTCCTCTCACTCGCCGCTGCACTGACTGCCAGCGCCGCGAACTGGCCCCAGTTCCGCGGCGAAGGCGGACGCGGAACAGCCGAAGGTTCCGCGCCCATCCACTTCGGGCCGGGGTCCAATCTTCTTTGGAAGGCGGAGATCCGGGCCGGCAACTCCTCGCCCGTAATATGGGGCGACCGCCTGTTTCTGACCGCGAGTTCCGGATCCACGCTCGATACGCATTGCCTCGACCGAAAGACTGGCGCTGTCCTTTGGACTGTCCCGGCTCCGACGGTGCCGATCGAAAAGACCCACCGGATCGGCAGTCCCGCATCGTCGACGCCCGTGACCGACGGAAAACGCCTCTACGTCTACTTCGGATCGTTCGGTCTGCTCGCCTACGATTTCTCCGGAAGGGAGCTTTGGCGGAAACCGCTGCCCGCCCCGCTGGTCGAGTTTGGTTCGGGCGGTTCTCCAATTATGGCCGGGGGACATCTCATCCAGATATGCGACCAGGACACGGGTTCGTTTGTGATCGCCGTGAACCCGGCCGACGGAAAGACGGTATGGCGTGTCGAGCGGCCGGCCTTTCGCCGCAGCTTTGCCACTCCGTTTCTGTGGAAGCACGACGGACGCGAGGAACTCATCGTGCCCGGATCGATCTGGCTGAAATCCTACGATCCCAAGGACGGTTCGGAAAACTGGACGGTCTCCGGCACCTCGCGGGTCGCTACGGCGTCCCCGACATCGGGCGCCGGCCTGCTCTTCACCTCCTCTTGGAACATTGGCGGCGACGAAGACAGCCGAGTGGCGATGGAGCCGTTCGCCGAGTTTGCCGCGGTGAACGACCGGAACAAGGACGTCAAGCTGACCCAGCAGGAAATTCCAGCGGGCCCGGTTCGCGATCGTTTCTCGCAGATGGACTTGGACAAGGACAACTTCGTCACCGGCGAGGAATGGGAGGAGATGCGGCAGATGTTTGCCCGCGCCGGCAACGCGGTCATTGCGGTCTGTCCAGGCGGACGCGGCGACATCACCAAGACGCATCTCGCATGGCGAATCACCCGCAGTCTGCCCTACGTGTCCTCGCCTGTTTTTAGTGCCGGCCGCCTTTTCACCATGAAGAACGGAGGTCTTCTCTCCTGTTACGCGGCCGCCACCGGCAAACCCATCGTCCAGGACGAACGCGTCGGTGTGACCGGCGATTTCTACGCCTCCGGAGTGGCCGCCGGAAGCCACATCTACTTCACCTCGCAGAGCGGAACCGCCATTGTCGTCGCCAACGACGTGGATCCCAAGGTCGCCGCAACCAATCCCATCGGTGAACAGGTCATGGCCACCCCGGCGATCGTCGACGGCGTCATCTACCTTCGCGGAGCCAAGAGCCTCTGGGCGTTCGGAACCGCCAAATAGTCGCTTGCCGCCACTTCCCCGTTCCCTAGCGTTGCGCCATGAAGCATCTGGTTTCCTCCATCGCTGCCGCATTGGTATTGATCGCAACCGTCCACGCTGCCGATCAGCCGCCTACTCTCGCCATCGGCGCGAAAGCGCCCGACTTCACCCTGCCGGGTGTCGACGGCCGGAACCATTCCCTGAAGGACTTCTCGGCTTCGAAGGTTCTGGTCATCGTCTTCACCTGCAACCACTGCCCGTCCGCGCAGTATTATGAAGGGCGGATCAAGCAGCTCACGGCCGACTACAAGACGAAGGGTGTCTCCGTCATCGCCATTTCCCCGAACGACCCAAAATCCGTGACGCCAAACGAGCTCGGATATACCGACCTCGGCGATTCGTTTGAGGACATGAAGATCCGGGCGAAGGATGCCGGCTTCAACTTCCCCTACCTTTACGACGGAGAGACCGAATCGGTCTCACGCAGCTACGGACCTGTCGCCACGCCTCACATCTTCATCTTCGATGCCGAACGCAGGCTCCGTTATCAGGGCCGCATCGACGACTCCGAGCGCATCCAGTCGGTCAAGGTGCACGACGCCCGGAACGTCATCGACGCACTCCTCGCCGACAAGGAACCCCTGGCAACGAGCACCAAGGTCGTCGGTTGTTCCGTCAAGTGGGCCGGCAAAGCCGAAGTGGTGAAACGCTACATGGACAAGCTCGCCGCGGAGCCCGTCACGATCTCCAAGTGCGACGCGGAGACCCTGAAAGCCCTCCGAAAGAACGAAAGCGGCAAGCTCAGGCTCGTCAACGTCTGGGCCACTTGGTGCGCGCCGTGCGTCGCGGAGTTCGATGAGCTCGTCACCATCAACCGCATGTATCGCGGCCGGGATTTCGAGTTTGTCGCCGTGGCGATGAACCGGCCGGACGAGGAGAAGGAAGTGCTGAAGTTCCTGCAGAAGCAGCAGGCATCAAATCGCAACCTCATCTTTGGATCCGACGACCGTGATCCGCTGATCAACGCGTTCGACCCGGAATGGGCAGGCCCTGTTCCCTACACCCTGCTGATCTCGCCCGAGGGCAAAGTGGTCTACAAGGAGAGTGGAACCATCGACACGCTCGCCCTCAAACGCGCTATCGTGAAGGAGTTGAACTCACGGAAACCTTGGTAAGCGGCGCGTCGGGAACACGATGGTCTTGCGGCCTTCAAAGCCGAAAAAGAATACAGTTGCGTTAAGAAACGGGACACCGGACAAATGAGGGCGCACAGATCGAGATCGTTTCTGGGCCGTTGGGCGAGGCGCTCAACGAGGAATACCAACCACCACTCATAAAAGGGACAACAAGAGTATGAATGCTCCAAGATTGAAAAGCGGCACCCCGAACAGGCTAAGGATCAGGCAAATAATAGCCGGCCTGACGCTCGGCGGTTTGATGGCACTGGG
>JAYUUX010000007.1:0-2113 GCA_043754645.1 Verrucomicrobiales bacterium
CTTGGAGGCTCTTCAAAGTAGCTGTCGAATGAACCCCGAATTCCAACCCTTGGCCGATTCGCTCTATTGGGAGCGCGTCGAGCGCGCGCGTCGGCTGACGCCGGAGCAGCGGCTGATGGCCGGGCCGGAGCTGTTCGACTACGCCTGCACCATCACCCTGTCCGCGCTCCGCGAGCAGATGCCTGGAGCCAGCGAACTCGATCTGTTGGAGGCCTTGCGTCGTCGCTTGGCGGTGAAGCGCAAGCTGGAGGATGTCGCCGCGTGATACCGGCTCCTGACATCGTCAAGCGGGTCATCACCGCGCTGAACCGGGCGGAGATTCCGCACATGCTGGTCGGTTCCTTCGCCCGGAACTACTACGCCGAACCGCGTTCGACGAAGGACGCGGATGTCGTGCTGGCGATGACGAAGACTTCCTTGGTTGCTTTCTTGGCTGCGCTCGGGCCGGACTTCCATTTGGACGGCCAGATGAGCTTCGAGACGAACACGGGCACGATGAGGAACATCCTCATGCACCCGGAAAGCGGCTTCACCGTGGAGATGTTCTATCTGAGCGATGATTCCTACGACCAAGAGAGGTTCCAGCGTCGTCGCAAAACGAAATACGACGGTGTGCCGACCTCAATCCTGACCGCCGAGGATGTCATCGTCACCAAGTTGCGCTGGGCGCGTTCCAAGGACTTGGACGACGTGCGGGACGTCATCGCCATGCAGGGCGACGAGGCGCTCGATTGGTCCTACATCGACCGCTGGACTGCCGTTCATGGCAGCCAAGCCAAGCTGGAGCGTGTCCGGGCGAGCCTTGGTCGCAGCAACTGATTCTCCGAGAAAAATTTCCCATGTCCGCCAATCATCCCATCGAACTTCTCCGCTTCAACACCTGCGGCAGCGTTGACGACGGCAAGTCCACGCTCATCGGCCGGCTCCTCTACGACTCGAAGTCGCTCATGGAGGACCAGATCGAGGCGCTGGAGCGCTCCGCCGACATCACGGGCGGCGGCCAGATCAACCTCGCCAACCTGACCGACGGCCTCCGCGCCGAACGCGAGCAGGGCATCACCATCGACGTCGCCTACCGCTACTTCGCCACGCCGCGCCGGAAGTTCATCGTCGCCGATACCCCGGGCCACGTTCAATACACCCGCAACATGGTGACCGGCGCGAGCACGGCGAACCTCTCCATCGTTCTCGTGGACGCGCGCCTCGGAGTCATCGAGCAGAGCCGGCGCCACACCTACATCGCGTCGCTCCTGCGCATCCCGCACCTCGTCATCGCCATCAACAAGATGGACCTCGTGGACTGGAGCGAGGAGCGCTACCTGGAGATCCGCGCGGAGTTCGAGAAGTTCCTCCCGCTCCTCGACATCAAGGACGTGAAGTTCATCCCGCTCAGCGCGCTCAATGGCGACAACGTCGTCGAGCCGTCGAAGCACACGCCGTGGTATGTCGGGCCGACGCTCCTCGGCCACTTGGAGACGGTGCACATCGCGAGCGACTGGAATCTGAACGGATTCCGCCTGCCCGTGCAGTGGGTCAACCGTCCGAACAATCCGACGAACAAGGAACTCCACGACTTTCGCGGCCTCAGCGGCCAGATCGGCAGCGGCATCGTGAAGGTCGGTCAGAAGGTCATGGTCCTCCCCAGCGGCATGAAGAGCACCGTGAAGGAGATCTGGACCTACGACGGCAAGCTCCAGGAAGCCTTCTGCCCCCAGAGCGTCACGATCCAGCTGGAGCACGACCTCGATATCAGCCGGGGCGACATGGTCGTCGGGCTGGATGTGCTTCCGGGCATGGGCACCGAACTCCACGCCAAGGTCTGCTGGATGAACCCGCGTCCTTTGCAGCGGGGCAGGAAATATTTCCTCAAGCACGCCGCCCAGACGGTCCAGGCCGTGGTCACGTCCATCGACAGCCGGATCAACATCAACAATTACGATGTGCAGCCGGAGCCGGCCGAACTCGCGTTGAACGACATCGGCGAGATCCGCATCAAGACCGCCAAGCCGTTGATCTACGACGGCTACACCACCAACCGCCTGACCGGTTCCTTTATCCTCGTGGAGCAAGGCACCAACGCCACCGTTGCCGCCGGAATGCTCCAGCCGCCGCT
>JAYUUX010000008.1:0-5160 GCA_043754645.1 Verrucomicrobiales bacterium
ATCATCCGCTTCGTGGTCGGAGCGTCGACGGTGATGGGTTTTTCCATGAAGACGTTGAGCCTCTTCTCGATGGCATACTTGAAGTGCACCCAGCGAAACGCCGGCGGCGTGGTGAAGATGGCGATGGCGCCGGGCTTCAGCGAATCCAGCGCCTGCTTGTAGCTGTCGAACCCGATGAACTTGCGGTCCGGCGGAACATCGATCTGGTTCGGGAACTGTTTCTGCAGGCCGTCAAAACTGTTTTTAAGTTTGTCCTCGAAGACGTCCGCCATCGCGACGAGTTGGAGCCGTCCGTTGGTCGCGGACAGCGCATCCGCCGCCGCGCCGGTTCCGCGGCCACCGCAGCCGACGAGCGCCACTTGGAGAACGTCGCTCCCCTGCGCATGGACATGCGGCAGGACCACGCCCGCCAGGGCGGAAACGGCGGCGATCTTGGACGAGGTCTTCAGGAACTCCCGGCGGGACGAGGGAGAAAGACGGATGGAGGAAGGAGCTGGATCGGGGTTCATGGGCAAGAAATTCCAGAAACCAATCCAGCGCGTCAATGATCGATGGCGACGGAACGCGCAGATGAACGTCGTTTTGGCCGGGCAACAAAAATCCCCGCCACGGCAGGCCATGGCGGGGATTCAAAGGTGACCCGGGTTGACCGCTCAGTATTCGCGGTCGCGCTTGATCCCGGGTTCCGGGATCGGATAGCGGCCGTTCGCGTCCGCGAGGAGCGGCGACGCGCTGTCAATGGTGAGCTTGTCCACGCCCGGCGCGTATTCGATGTCGTGGTTGTAGTAGTCGTCCCACGTCACTTCCTGGCCCGTGTGCGCGGCATAACGGCCCATCGACGTGGCGATGCTGGCTTCGACACCGCGCTTCACCTCGTTGTGGGGTGTATTCTTCCGGATGGCCTCGGTCAGGGCGGTCCACTCGTTGAGATACGGATCGCGCTCCTCGGGCTTCACGACCGATTCCCACAGCTGGCTGGAACGGGTCGGCATCTGGGTCGAGTAGATGCTCGAGGGTAGGCCGCAGTCGTTGCTCTTGGACGCGACCGCCATGCCCTTCGTGCCGTGGACATGGCTGAAATACATGTCGTTGCAACCGGTCACGCAGCGGCCGTCCATGTAGAGTTTGGCGCCATCGGCGAAGGTGTATTCGACCGCGTAGGAGTCGAAGTTCTGGTCGATGTAGTCCACACCGGACGGACTCTTGCGGTAGTGGCGTCCGCCCAGCGCCTGCGCCTTCACGGGCCACGCGTTTTTCATCCAGCAGAGGTGGTCGATGTGGTGGATGTAGAAGTCGCTGAAGCAGCCGCCGCTGAGCCAGATGAAGCTGTGGAAGCGGCTGATCTGATACATCAGGTCGCTCTGCGGTCCGGGATTCGGCAAGGTGAACGCCGATCCGAGGGGCCCCGCCATCCGGTAACCGCGCATCAGCATGATGTCGCCGAGTTCGCCGTCCCCGATGCGTTTATGCAGTTCCTGCAACGCGCGGCTGTGCCGGGACATGAGGCCGACGCCGACCTTGAGGTTCTTGGCCGTCGCTTCCTCGGCCAGCTTGATCATCCGGCGGGAGTTCGGGCCGTCCGCGGTGAGCGGCTTTTCCATGAAGACGTTGAGCTTCTTCTCGATCGCGTAGGCGAAATGGACCGCGCGAAACGCCATCGGGGTCGTGAAGATCGCGACATCCCCGGGCCGCAGGCAATCCATGGCCTTCTTGTAGCCGTCGAAACCGATGAACTTCCGGTCATCCGGCACATCGACCTGGTCGCCGTGTTTGTTCTTAAGCCCGCGGAAGGCGCCGTTGAGCTTGGCCTCGAAGACGTCGGCCATGGCGACGAGCTTCGTGGGGCCGGTCTTGACGGACATGGCGTTCGAAGCCGCGCCGCCGCCACGGCCGCCACAGCCGACCAGGGCGATCCTGATCTCGTTGCTGCTCTGCGCATGCACATGCGGAATCGCCACACCCGCCAAAGCGGATACGGCGGCGATCTTCGAGGTGGTCTTGAGGAAGTCCCGACGGGAGGACGTGATTGGGTTGGGGGATGAGTCGCTCGGGGTCATAGCTGATAAGTTCACGATGACACCCCAACCCGTCAATCTCCGAGAGGCCGAAAGCCAAGATTCGGTGTGATTACCGCAGCCTCTTCACTGGCCCGGCGGCGGGCCGCCGAAGTTCGGCCGGGGAAGCTTCGCGCCGAGGCCGGCCGTCAACTGTTCCGAGCTCAGCTTGCCGGCGCCCGCCTTGTCGAACTCGCCGAACCACGCCGTCGCCGCCGTCCGGAGTTCGTCCACCGTGAGTTTCTGGTCCGCGTTCTTGTCGGCTGCCTTGATGAGTTCCATCGCGAGGCCGTTGCCCAGTCCGATCGCCGGCCGCCCGCCGCGCATCCCCATGGGCTCGATCGTCTGGCCCTTCAACGTTCCGGCCAACTGCTGGGCGACGCTTTCGTGACGGACCTTCGCGAATCCCTTGATGGGTTTGACCGGCGAACCAAATCCGCCGAAGCCGCGGCCGCCTCCAAACCCACCGGCGGGCACGGGTTCTCCGGCGACGACCTTATCGAAACGCTCCAGCTTGCCCGAATCCTCGTCGCGCACGGCGTCGCGGATCGTTGCGGCCACCCGGTCGACCTGGGCGGACAACCGTTCGGGGGTGAAGATGGTCTTCTGGAACTCCGCCAACCGCGCGCGGTAGGCCGAGTTGACGGCCGTAACTTTCATCGACCGCTCGAGGAAGCGGTTTTGTCCCGGCCACGGCTTCTCGATGCTGAGCTGCTCGCGCTGCTCCTGCGTGCCCTGCATGGGGAAATTGCCGAAGGCGTGGTCGAGGTCCCAGGGAAGCACCATGAACTTGTCGGTCGTCGGGTGCAGGTAGACGAGGAAGTTCTGCCCCATCGTCAGGATCGAATCCATCGTGCTGATCCACACGGTCACCGCCATGAAACGGGAGAACTCGTCGACATCGAGGAACTCGGGCAATCGCTTGGCGAACTCCGCGTCGTCGGCCTTGGACACGAGCTTGGCGAACTCGATCACGCGCTTCTTCTGCTTCTCCGTGATCTCCGTCTTCGGGTCGTAGGCCTGCTGGTAGACCGACCAGTCGTCGCCCAGGTATTCGAAGAGGGCCCGCGTGACCGGCTTCATGATCAGGCCGTCCTTCGTCTTGAAGTTGTGCTGGGCCCAGCTGCTGTCCGGATTCTCGACGACCGAATACAGCCCGAAGAATCGGTTGGTGAAGCTGGAGCCGGCCGTGACGTTCAGCCGCAGATAGGAACTCCGCGGCGCGGGCACCCCCGCGTCGCGGTAGAGCGCGTGCGCCAGCGGTTCGTTCATCCACGACGCATCGGTGACATTGTTGTGGAAGTTCAGCTTCGAGACCGAACCGATCTTCTGACCCTTCGCATACTCGTTGAGGTCGATCTTGAACGACTTTTTGTCCGACTGCTGGGCGTTCATGTAGGTGCCGTTGCCCTTGTAGCGGACCGCTACATTCGTCATGCGCTTGCCTTCGAAGAGCAGGTCCGCACGCACCGTCTGGAACTCCAGGCCCATCATGCTGGCCAGACCGTTCCTCGCGCCTTCGCGGGCCGTCAGGCTGAAGCCTCCTCCACCGGGACGACCCCCCTGCCCTCCTCCGCCGCCGAGCGGATTGAGCGATGTGTTCAGGCCATCCGTGAGCTGCTGGGACGTCAGGCTTCCGGTCTGGTTGGTATCCCAGGTCTTGAACCAGCCCGCGAACCCGTCGACGAACTCCGCCTTCGACAAGGATCCGTCCTTGTCGGCATCCAGTTCCCGGACCAAACCGCCGGAGACCATCGCACCCGGGTTGAATCCGCCGGGACCGCCTGGTCCGCGCCCTCCGCCCTGGGGCCTTCCGCCGCCACCAAATCCGCCGAAGCCTCCGAAACCGCCGCCGGTGCGCTTCGGCTCGATCGCCTTCCACTGGTCTTCCGTGAAGACCAGCTGCGCGGACCAGACTTTGTTGAGATTGAAGAGCTCCTTGTCAGACGTCGGCGCGGCCGCCTTGGAAGGTGGACAAATCACGGAGGAGAGCGCGAGAGCGGCGAGGATGGACTTGTTCATATCGGGGTATGACCTAATTGTTACGATCAGGTTACGGCGTTGTCATGCCTCCTTTTTAGCCGGGCCGCCTCGGCTTGCTTCGACAAAACGGACGACGCTGATGCCGAGAAGGGCAAAGCCTCCGTGGCGGGAATGTCTGTCCCGTTCTCCCCCCTCGCCCACAAAATCGCTGCCATGAAAGTCGTCTTCGTCGCCCGCTATGGCCCCCCGGAGGTTGTCGAGTTCCGCGAGGTTCCCACGCCGTCGCCCGCCGCGGGAGAAGTGCGCATCCGCGTCCTCGCGACGCCGGTGACGGCCGCCGATTGGCGTTTGCGCAGCGGCGTGATGCCGCGTGGTTTCGGTGCGCTGCGAGGCATCGCGCTCGGATTCGGCGGTCCGCGAAAGGGCGTCCTGGGAACCGACGCGGCAGGCGTGGTCGACGCGGTCGGTGAGGGCGTCACACGCTTCAAGGTCGGCGACCCGGTGCTCGCGTTCCCCGGCATTGCCATGGGCTGCCATGCGGAGTTCCTCGTGATGCGCGCGGATGGGCGCGCGGCGCCCAAGCCCACGAACCTGAGCTTCGAGGAGGCGGCAGCGCTTCCGTTCGGGGGCATGACGGCGCTCGATTTCCTTCGACGCGGCGAGGTGCAGGCGGGCGAACGTATCCTCGTGAACGGCGCTTCCGGCAACGTCGGGTCGGCGGCTGTGCAACTCGCGAAACACCTGGGCGCGCACGTCACCGCGGTGTGCAGCGCTCCGAATGCCCCACTGGTTCGATCGCTCGGCGCCGACGAAGTAATCGACTACACGACGTGCGACTTCGCGGCCGGAGGGGTGCGCTACGACGTCGTCCTTGATAGCGTGGGAAATGCACCGTATCGCCGCGTGAAGAGCGTCCTCGCGCCTCGTGGCCGACTGCTCGCCGTTCTCGCCGACCTTCCCGCTGTGCTCGGCTCCGCATTTGCCGGCCGCACGAAATCGCACCGCGTAGTCGCCGGCCCCGCCTCCGAGAGAGCCGAGGACCTTATGACGCTCGCCGAGCTCGCCGCCCAAGGAAAGCTGCGCCCCGTGATCGACCAGCGCTTCCCCTTCGAACGCATCGTCG
>JAYUUX010000009.1:0-14488 GCA_043754645.1 Verrucomicrobiales bacterium
CGCATGGGTTCTGGAGTCGCTGCGAGCCGCATTACCGACCCGCGGCGCGACGGGTCGGCGGGCAAATCGTCTTTGATGCCGGCGCGGCCTTGACCGGGAGCGTCGAGGTCTTCGGGAATTCCGTCGTCATCGCTCGCTACTCCAAGCTCGAATCGCGCCCCGACTTCCTGCTGGCGGCGTGGATCGAACTGCTCTTTGCCGGGTCTTTGGATCCCTCGGTCCAAACGGCGGTCGTCATTGGTCGGGATGAGACGCTGACGTTGCGCGCGCCGGATCAACCGAAAGCCGTGTTGGGCGAATTGCTGGAAATATTCCGTCTGGGCCAACTCTCGGTGCTTCCGTTTGCCTGCAAGTCATCCTTCGCATTCGCGACGAAGATGTTGGGCAAGGTCAGGGACGAGTCGCAACGGGTGCGACTCTCCATCAACGCGGCGATGACCGTATGGAGTCCGAGCCAGCCGAACGACGAAGCGCCGCCGCCCGAGTCCGAGGACGAGGCCATGCGGTTGGCGTCTGCCGGTGTGGACCTGCCGGCTTTGCCCGAGTTTGCCGTCGTGAGCCTGAAGGTTTTCAAACCACTCCTCATGAGCCGGGAGGAACGGCCATGAATCGGTTCGACCTGCTGACGGATCCACTGTCGCGCGGTGTGGCGGTCGTTGAAGCCAGCGCCGGCACGGGCAAAACGTATACGCTGGCCGGCCTGGTTTTGCGGATGCTCCTTGAACCTTCCGGCGAGTCCGCGCCTCTGGGCATCGAGCAGATCCTTGTCGTCACCTACACGAACGCGGCGACGGATGAACTTCGCGAGCGAATCCGTTCACGGCTCCGATCAGCGCTCGACGCTTTCGAAACGGGGCACCCGCGTGATCCGCTTGAGGCAACCTTGTTGGCCCGGTTCGCGGGCGGCGCAGCGACGGCTGGAGAGATCCAGCGATTGCAGGACGCTCTGACGCTGTTCGACCAGGCGGCGATTTTCACCATCCACGGGTTCTGCCAGCGGGTGCTGAAGGAGCGGGCGTTCGAGACGGATGGGTTGTTCGATGCCGAGTTGGCCGCGGACACTTCCGAACTGGTGCGTCAGGCGGCGCTGGATTACATCCGGACCGGGATCTCGAAGGCGACGCCCGAGTTGATCGCCTGCGGTCTGGCCGAGTTGCTGACGCCCGAGCTGTTGCTGAAAGCGGCGCGGGCGGTTCAGGCGCATGTCGAGTTCGACACCGAACCGGTCGCCGATGATGGAGCCGAACTCGAGGTTGTGCGGCGGCGGCGCGAGCTGCTCGATTTCTGGAATGCCCATCGGGCGGCGGTGTTATCGCTGTTCGGAGGGGGGCGAAAGAACGCCTGGTTCAACACGCCCTACAACAAGGATGACTACGCCGAACAGCTGACCGCCCTGTTCAAACGAATGGTCGACGGCGAGTCGTGGAATTCCGAACTGGACGGCCAGTTGGCGGAACTCGGTTGGACCAAAATCGAGGGAAGCCTCGGCAAGGGGAAAGCCAGACCCGACCCGAAGTTCTTCGAATTGGTGGACGGCTTCCGCAAGGCGCGGGCCTTCCTGGGGCGTTCGTTGCAGGCTGCGTTTGTCGCACGGCTCCAGGACGACCTGTCGATCCGCCAGCAGCGCTCTAAGACCCAATCGTTCGACGATCTGCTGCGTCGGACGGATGCCGCGCTAACGGGACCGTCCGGCAGCGGCCTTGTCGCGACGCTGCGACGCACCTACCACGCGGCGTTGATCGATGAGTTCCAGGATACGGACCTTTTGCAGTGGCGGATCTTCCGGACCCTTTTCGCTGAAAGCCGGGGCGAGCATCGGCTGAGGCTCATCGGCGATCCGAAGCAGGCGATCTACGGTTTCCGGGGAGCCGATGTCGCGACCTACATTTCCGCTCGTGCGTCTGTCCCGCCTGAAGGTCGACGGACTCTGGGCACGAACTGGCGTTCCGAGACCGGCCTCGTGTCCGCGGTGAACCGGCTCTTCGGATCCCACGCCAGCCCGTTCGCGAACGGGGCGATCGCGTTCGAACCGGTCGACGCGTCGGCCCGCGCCGATGAACAGGCATTGGTCGATCCTTCGGGTGCTGCGCCGTTTGAAGTCTGGGTTGTCGGGGACAAGGAAGACGACGTGGGCCTGTCCAAGGACGCGGCGGGTCGTCAGGCGCAGGAAGCGATGCTCGGCGAGATCGAGCGTTTGTTGGGGGATCCCTCGGTGCGGATCGGCGGTCAACGAGTGCGGCCGCGCGACATCGCCATCCTGGTCCCGCAGAACTACCAGGCGATCGCCTTCCAGGCCGAACTGCGGTCGCGTGGCATTCCGAGCGTGTTGCAGGCGGCCGAAAGCGTCTTTGCATCCGATGAAGTGGCCACGATGGAGCGCCTGGTCTCCGCGTTGGAGGCGCCCCATTCCGACGGGAGGCTCCGGCTGCTTCTGGCCACGCCTGCCATGGGGTTTACCGTGGCGGAGTTTCTGAAGATGGATGCCGACACGGCCTTCGGAGCGGCGGTGTCCGAGAGGTTCGGCCATCATGTGAAACGCTGGCAGACGAGCGGGTTCGCCGCCGCGTTCCGGAGCTGGCTGGGCGGTGAAGGCGTGCGCGGCCGGATGATGTCGCTGCCCGACGGGGAACGACGACTGACAAACCTGCTCCACCTCGGAGAGCTTCTGCAGACGGCGGAACAGGCCGGGCGCAGTGGCTCGGGCCTGTTGCGATGGCTCATCGAACAGCGTGATCAGGGTGGACGGGCGGCGGAGGAATCCGAGATGCGGCTGGAAAGCGACGACAGCGCCGTGCGGCTGGTGACAGTCCACAAGAGCAAGGGGCTGGAGTATCCGGTGGTGTTCTGCGCGTTTCTCTGGCGGAGCGTCGAGCCGTCGAGGAACCGGCGGAAGGATCCACTGGTCGTGCGGCGGTCCGGCAAAGCACCGTTGATCGATTTGAACGGCTACGAGGCTTCGACCCATCGCGCGGAAGCGGATGCGGAAACGCTGCAGGAGCATCTGCGCTTGCTCTACGTGGCGCTTACTCGCGCGAAGAACCGATGTTATCTGTTGACGGGTCCGGTCAACGGCATCGAGTCATCTGCTCTGGGCTGGCTTCTTCACGGTCGACAGTCCTCCGCGGTGGCAACGGACTGGGAGGCGCTGAAGGTGCGTTTGGCCGCGATGCCGCGCGCGGTGATGACCCGGGAGTTGCAGGAGTTGGCTGCTGGCTCTGGAGGAACGATCCGGGTGGCTGACCGACTTCCGCTTCTTTCCGGTGAAGCAGGACGTTGGAACGAGCGAGCCGAGTTGGTCGGCGCCGCGCAGACTTTCCGTAGAACCGGTTTCGATGCGTGGGGAATCCAAAGCTACTCCGGGCTTATTGCCGGGGCGGCGGATGAAGCGCCAGATCGTGATGCGATGGAGTTGGCTTCGGCTTCGGCGGACGACGGAGTGGCCGACGAATTCGCCAAGCTGCCCCGGGGGACAGGACTGGGCACGTGCATCCATGAAATCCTGGAGAACATCGATTTCACGGGAGGCCCCGATGCCTGGGCCCCGGTTGTGGACGCGAAGCTTGTGGGGCATCGCCTCGATCCGGCGACGTGGAACACTACCGTGCTCAACCTGCTGGGACGACTGGTTGCGTCCCCGTTGCCTTCGATCGACGGGGGATTCTCGTTGTCCGAGATTTCCGCCGCTCAACGGATCAATGAGCTCGAGTTTTTCCTGCCGACAAAACGCTTCAGTGTTCCGGCGTTGCAACGGGCATTTACCAAGCACGCTTCATCCGTCCCGGTGAAGGACTGGCCAAGCCGGGTCGGCGATCTTGGATTCGAGGAGGGCGACGGATTCCTGCACGGCTACGTCGACGCCGTGATTGAGCACGCCGGCCGGTTCTACCTCATCGATTGGAAAACCAACTGGCTTGGTGCCAATGCCGGAGCCTACGACGCGGCCACCATCGGCAGGGCCATGCGCGGTGGGTTCTACGTGCTCCAGTATCACCTTTACGCGGTGGCGCTGCGGCGGTTTCTCAGACTTCGTCTGGGTCGACTGGACGTCGGCGAGTTGTGGGGCGGCGTGTTCTACTCGTTCCTACGTGGTGTCGATCCAGCCGTTCCAGGGCAGGGCTGGTTCTTTGATCGGCCGGGTGACGATACCCTGGATGCCATCGAGAATGCGCTCGAACAGGGAGGCCTACCGTGAAGGCCAGAGGTGCAAACGCGGAGTTGCCCCAGTTGGCGGGACCGTTGGGTGAGTTCCTTTCGGCGTTGGCCGAAGCGCACAAGGATCTCGTCCGAACCACGGTCGAGTCGCTGGTGCTGGCGGAATCCGAGGGGCATGCCTGCGTCGTGCTCGGCGATTCGCTTGAGCGAGATGCGCTGCTGAAGTCCGGCGTGGCCGGGATCCCGGGCCAGATCTTGCCGCTGATCGTGGAGGGAGATCGCGTATACTTGCGGCGGATGTTCATCAGCGAAGGCGCAGTCGCCCAAGCGTTGAAGGCGCGGATGGCCGCGGACTCGTTGAGGGTGGATGCCGTCCAGGTCGGCGCGTTCCTGCGGCGTTGCGGTCTTCTCGGCGGGGCCGGGATCGATTGGCAGGCGGTGGCTGTGGTGGGGGGCTTGGTTCGGCCCTTGGTGGTTGTTTCCGGAGGTCCGGGCACGGGTAAGACGCGGACTGCGGCCGTGCTTGTGGCTGCGATCCATCGATTCCAACCAAGCCAGCGGGTTGCCCTCGCCGCACCAACAGGCAAGGCCGCGGCGCGCTTGAGCGAATCGATCTCCTCGACTCTGGCGACACTTGGATGTGCTCCGGTGGAGCCGCTCGCGGCTTCGACATTGCATCGCCTGCTGGGTGCGTCCGGAGATGGAAAACGGTTCCGCTTTGGTCCGGCCAATCCACTTCCGGCGGACGTGGTCATCGTCGATGAGGCGAGCATGGTGGATCTGGCGATGATGGGTCGCCTTGTGGCGGCCTTGAGGCCGGACGCGCGCCTTGTGCTTCTCGGTGACAAGGACCAACTGGCGTCCGTCGAAGCGGGCTACGTTCTCGGAGATCTGTGCGAGGCGGCCGGACTCAATCGTTTCTCAGTCAACTTTGCCTCGTTGATCGAAGAGGTGACTGGAACCCGGCCCGAGTCGGCCGGTGGTGCGGGAGACACCGCGGTGGAGCTTCAGACAAACTTCCGTTTCGGTTCCGGCAACGCCATCGACACGCTGAGCACGCTAGTGAGACGGGGCGAGGCGGCCGGTTCCTTGGATGCTCTTTCCGGCTTCGGGTCGAACGCCGCGGTGCGTTGGGAGAAAGCCCACAAGGCTGCCGAGTTGGAGGAAATCCTTGAGCGCGCCTGCGACCACTCGTTGCTCTCCCGCTGGGACACGGCGCAACCCGGGGAAGCCTTGGAAGCGATGGGACGGTTTCAAATCCTCTGCGCTATCAAGAAAGGGCCGTTCGGCCGGGACGCCGTGAACGATGCGGTTGAGCAGAGGCTGGAAACCCGGAAGCTTCGCCAGCGAGGACAGGCGTGGTATCGCGGCCGGCCAATCTTGATCACCGCAAACGCTCCCCAGTTGAACCTGCTCAACGGTGATCTGGGTGTCGTGTGGGAGGATGAACGCGGGGCGTTGCAGGTCTGGTTTGCGGGTCCGGATGGCCCACGGGCGATCGCGCCAGGCCGCCTGCCTTCGCACGAGACCGCTTTCGCTATCACGGTCCACAAGAGTCAGGGCTCGGAGTTCGATGAGGTCCTGCTGATACTGCCTCCGATCGACACGCCGGTTTGCACGCGGGAGCTGGTCTACACTGGGATCACCCGCGCTCGAAAGCGGGTCACGCTGATCGCCGGTCCGACAGTGTTGAAGGACGCAATCTCGCGCGGGAGCCAGCGAACTTCGGGACTCAAGGAGCGGCTCAAGTAGCCGGATCGTCGAGTCGGTCCCGGATCACTTGGCTTCTTTCGGCGGCTCTTCCTTCTTCTCCTCGACGAGCAATTGGGCTCGGTCGCGGAGCAGGGGATCGAGAGTCCACTTGGAGACCAGGTAGGTCCAGCCGTTGACCTTTTTCTCGGCTTTCAGCCGTTCTTCCAACTTGGCGAGCGACTCCTTGAATTCTTTGTCGGCCTTCTCCTTGTCCTCGGGCTTCTCATCCTTGCCCGGAGTCCGCGTCTGGGTGAAGGAACCGGCAACGGTCACGGTCAGCGGGTAGTTTTCATCCGCTGCTTTGCCAATCTGAAGTTCGTAGGTGAAGCCTTCGAACGTTGTGATGCTGACTTTCGTGGCGTTGTCCAAGCCGAGGTCCGACTTCGAGCCGCTGGATACGACGTCCGTGAAGCTGGGCATCGAAAGCGCGTTGGCCGAGCCGGAGACTTTCGCGGCATCGATTTTCTCGGCAGGCTTGGCGTCGGCGAGGATCCAGTCGTTCGTCTCGGTGGCACGGCTGATGGACCATGAGTTCGACGAGACAGCTGAAACGATCGCTATGCTCTTCGGCTTCTCGACCTTGAAGAAGTCCTTGTTAAGCCACGCCGACGCTTTCGGGTCGAGGCTGTTCAAGGCGTCCGATACAATCGCGACACGGTCACCGGCAGGCAGGGTCAGAACGTAACGTCCGGCCGGGAATCCTTCATCGCCGAAGGGCGACGCTTGGCCGCTCTGTTTGGTGTATCGCTTGCCAAGGAGGACCGACTTCAGGGCTTTGCCGGATGCGTCCTTGAGCTCGACCAGGGTTCCCGAGTTCGTGCCGGTGGACGGCTCCCCCAGCTCCAGCTTGGGACGCTGCGACGCGCCGACCGGGATCGTGCGGATGGCCTTCATGTCGGCCAGCTTCGTCAGAGAATCGGCGATGTCCGAGAAGTTGGCCGGGTAACCGCCGCGTTCACGGACGGTCCACGTTTCGTTGCTTCGAACGAGCGTCAGGGTGTTGGTATGCTGCTGGATCGAAATTGCCGCGACCGTGTTCACGTCGAAGTCCCCAAGGATCGTGCCGGCGGAACCCTCGGCGGATTTGTTCCATGAGCTCTCGTTGCGCTTGTTGAGAAGCAGGGCGGCGCCGCCGATCACGACGAGGGCGGCTAGGAGGAGGACGAATTGCTTGCGTTTCATTTCGCGGCGGTGCGTTTGCGTTTGGCGACTGCGAGGGCCATGCCGAAGACCATCACGACGGCGGGCATGCCGAGGATGTTGGTCCACTTGAGCCGGTTCTCCAGCGAATCGCGTTCGAGGTTCAGGTCACGGCGGACCTTCTTGAGGTCCTTGTTGGCCTGGGCCTGTTCCTTGCGGAACTTGTCGAGTTCGACCTTCTGCTCGGGCGACAGGATGAAACGCTGATTGGCGTCCTTTTTGGCCTGGAGCTCGTTCAATTTCTTCTGCGCCTCGGCGAGGCCGTCTTCGAGGGATTTGATCTTCCCGCGATACTGGTCCTGCGCCTTCGTTTCCATTTCGCGGATGCGCGTGAAGGGCCTGTTCATCGTGGCGCGGCTGCGGATGGAGATGAGGTTGTTGTCGCCGGAGAGCTTTTCCACAAAGCTCTGGATGAGGTTCAAGTTGCCGAAGCGCGGGGTGACGATCCGCTGTCCCATGAACTCCTGGATGTCAGCCACGATCTGGTCGTTCATCATGTCCGAATCGCCGACGAGGATGACCTGGGTGTCGGTCGTGGATTCCTTCAACGCGGCGACGGCCGGGGCGTTGGTGCCGGCGCCGGGTTGGCCGTCGGGGAACGCGGTCTTGAACTTGCCGGCCAGTTGAATGGCGATGGCGAGTTCCTTGTTGTCGGGCTTGAAGTCCTTGGCGATCTGTTCGCCGGACATCGCCGCCATAAAGCCGTCGACCAGCATCGAGTTGGGCGAGGAATGGATGAGGACGGTTTGTTTGAGCCCGTCCTTGGGAGTGCCGGAGAAGCTGCCGGCGAGGAGCATGACCAGGTCGTCGATCTGCGATGTGGCGACATCGTCCTTGTTCATCGCGTCGGCGTTGAACCGCAGCACCGCAGGTTGGTCGCCGCCACGGTTCTTGGTCTTGTAGGTCATGTCGGCCACGACCTTGGAGGACTCGAAGTTGACGCCCCAGGCCGCGAACAGTTTGTCGAGCGACGATTTGCTGCCGGGCATGTTGGCGAACATCGGATTGGATGCGGCTTGCGGGTTCTTGTCGAAGACCGGGCTCGGGTCGACGAAGGCGATCAGCTTGCCGCCCCTCAGAACGAACTGGTCGAGGGCAAACTGGGCGGCGTCGGTGATGTCCTTGGGATGGAAGACGACGAGAACCTTGATGTCGTCGTCGATCTTCTCGGCCGTCATCTCGACCGGCTTCACGGTGAAGTCGCGTTTCAGTTCGCTGACGAAGATCCACGGTTCCTGGGGCTGCATCTGGCCCATGCGCATCATCGCCGGGTTCACGCCGCCGTTGACGGGCAGGCCGCTCATCAGGCCGATGACCGGTTTGGTGGGGTTGCCGACGATGGAGATGGCGCGGGTCAGGTCGTATTCGAGGAGTCGTTCACGATCCGGGCTGAGGAAGGGCAGGGCGACCTTCTGGTCGAGCATGTTGATGGCGATGCCGAGGTAAAGGCGATCTCCGGTGGGAAGCATCTGGGGTTCGACGCCATCGAGCTTGGCCGAGTCTTCACCGTCGGAATCCGGCTCGGGATCCATCTTGGTGACCTCGAGTTTGCCGCCGGAAATCTGGCTGTATTCGTTGAGCAGGTCTTCCACGCGCGACGCGTAGTTCTTCAGCACGACCGGCATGGCGTTTTCCTTTTGGGAAACGTAGAGCCGCACCTGGACCGGGGTGTCGAGCTTCCGGAGAACGGCCTTCGTGCCCTCGGAGAGGGTGAAGGCTTTGTCCGCGGTCAGATCGACGCGGACCTTGACCCGCGAACCGATGAAGTTGACCGCGACGATCACGGCGAACAGGGCAATGACGCCGCCGGCCGAATAGAGGACGGTTTCGAGACGTTTGTTTTTCATCGCTGGGGAAAGAGGAGGTTCAACCGGCCCGCTGGCTGCGGATGATGACGCCGGTGGTGAAGAGCGAGAATCCGATGACGGAGACGAAGTAGAGGAGATTGCGGCTGTCGATGACGCCGCGCTGGGCATTCTGGAAGTGCGTCATGACGCTGAACGAAGTCACGAAGTCGACGAAGCCGGGGCTCGCCCAACGCACGAGCATGTTGGTGACAGGCGGGAAGCCGCAGAGGATTAGGAATAGGCAGAGGACGACTGCGACGATGAAGCTGACGACCTGGTTGCGGCTCATGGCTGAGGTCATCGTGGCGATGGCCAGATACGCCCCGGCCATCAGGAAACTGCCGACGTAACCGCAGAAGATGGTCCCGTTGTCCGGGCTTCCGAGGTAGTTGACCGTGATCCAGAGGGGAACCGTCAGGATGAGTCCAAGTCCGAGGAACAACCAGCTGGCCAGGAATTTTCCGACAATGGCCTGCCACGTCGTGATGGGCATTGTAAGCAGGAGTTCAAGCGTGCCCATGCGATACTCCTCGGACCAGAGGCGCATGCCCACGGCAGGAACAAGGAACAGGAAGAGCCATGGATGCCAGACGAAGAAATCCTGCAACGAAGCCTGGCCACGGTCGAAGAACGGGCTGGCCATGAAGGTGAAGAATCCCGTCATCAGGAGGAAGATGACGATGAAGACGTAGGCGACGGGCGACGAAAAGTAGCCGGTCAACTCGCGCTTCGCGATGGTTTTGATGTGGGACCAGGAGTTCATTTCGACGTGTCAGAAAGGGTGATGTCGCGGAAGACCTCGTCCAACCGGCCTTCGTCGGTGTGGAGTTCCTCGAGTTTCCAGTTCTCGCGCCGGGCTAGGTCGGCGATCGAGGCGGCCAGGTCTCCATTGGCGGCTGAACCTTTTGGAGTGATGCGGAAGGATGCCTTGCCCGAAACATTGGCGAGCGGGGCCACCTTGAGGGCCAAGGGAAGTCCACCGAGTTTTCCCGCGATCCCACCGGAAACGTCCCCGGAAATCCGGACATGCACGACTCCGGCGTTCTCGGAGCGGGACTTGAGTTCTGCCGGAGTGCCATTCGCAACGATGCGGCCGCGGTCGATGATGATGGCGCGGGAACAGACGGCTTCGACCTCTTCGAGAATGTGCGTTGAGAAGACGATGGCCTTGGTCTCGCCCATGCGTTTGATGAGCTGCCGGATCTCGTGCTTTTGATTTGGATCCAGACCGTCGGTGGGTTCGTCCATGATGAGGACCTCGGGATCATGGATGATCGACTGCGCGAAACAGACGCGGTGCTTGTAGCCCTTGGAGAGGGTGTCGACGCTCTGGTGGACGACGCTGCCGAGGAAACACATGTCGATCACGCGATCGACGGCCTGCTTGCGGGCCGTGCCGGAGAGTCCGCGGAGTTCGGCGATGAAATTGAGGAAGCCGGTCACCGTCATGTCCGCATACGACGGGGCGCTTTCGGGAAGGTAGCCGAGCAGACGTTTGGCGGGGATCGGTGCATCGCTGATGTCGTTGCCGCCGATTGTCACGGTGCCGATGGTCGGCGGCGTGAAACCGGTGATCATCCGCATGGTGGTCGATTTCCCGGCTCCGTTTGGCCCGAGAAAGCCGAGGACTTCGCCTTTCTGCACCGTGAACGACACGTCGTTCACGGCCAGCTTGGGGCCGAATGCCTTGGTCAGATTCTTAACGCTGATCATGTTGGGTTGGACAGGGTCGAGACCTTACAGCAGGTGTCAAGATTCCCGGCGATCTCGGACACTTTCTTGGCAGGCCTGTTCAAAGATTTTTGCGCCCTGCGCCGGGCAACCCGGAAAAGGAAGAACCGCCCGGAAGCTTACGCTCCCGGGCGGCCTTCAACCCTACGCCAACAGAATGTCAGCGCGACGCGATGGTCGCGGCTTTGGTGCCATCCGCTTTCTGGACCGAGACCTCGAAGTTCAGCGTGGTCTCGTCGTCCTTGGTCAACTGGCTCAGACTTACGACGGTCATCCGGCTGTTTGGGGTAACGCGGAGGATCGAGCCAGGGGCGCCGTCTTTGAAAATCATGACATCGACCGATGAGGTTTCGGTGGTTTCGATGACATCCAGCGCTTTGAGCTCGCGTCCGACCGTCACCGCCTCGCCTTTGGCATCCACGGAACGGCCGTTGGCCGTGATGATCTTCACCTTCACGTCTTCCGCGTGGGCAGCGGCCCCGAGAGCGCTCAGGGCGGTGATGGCGAGGAGCAGCGACTTCATGTTCGTCTTCATGCAAATGAGACACGCAGCGGACGTGCCAGATTTCGGAACAGAGATTCCAGCAGCGGAATGGACAACGGTGTCCTGAGGAGCCCTGGCGATCCGACTTGAGCGAAAGTCGGCGCGCATTCCTGCAAAAGGACGCGAATTGGGGTTCCTCGATGGATTGTCAGTCCCGAGAAAGGACAGCCGCTGCGTCAAACGTTGACCCGGCCGTCATCGTCTCCTTCGAGTTCCCGCCAATAATTCACCGATGGTTCGGTCCGCTCCCAGCAGAGGAAAACCTCCCGGCCTTCGCGGATCGACGGGAAGTCGATCTTGCCCCGTTCGTGATCGCGGAGAACCAGGCTCCGGGCGGTGAACTCCTCCATGATCTGCGCACGCTCCATTTCGAGGCGCACGCGGTCGTTGACAGTCGTTCCACCGGCGTCAGCGCCTGACGCCAGGATCGAATCGATGGCCCGGTCCGCGGATTGTAGCTGTGCCTGCAACAAATCCAGCTTCGCCAACCAGATGCGAATCAGTGGAAGGAGCGCCCGTGCCTCTTCGACCGCGTAGTGGTGATGGAAGCGGATCATCGGGGAGGATGGTGCCGGATCAGGATCCGGTCAGGTCCTGCAGTTTCTTCCGGATGTCGTCGCTGGGTTCGATCTCGATGGATCGTTCCCACGCCTTCCGGGCAGCGGCGCGGTTGCCGCTGGCGAACTGGATGTCGCCAAGATGGTCGTAGAGCGTGGCGTCTGGCTCTTCGGTCAGCTCGATGGCGCGCAGCATGGGCTTCAAGGCTTCACGCGGTTTCCCCATCCTGAAGAGAACCCACGCTTGGCTGTCGAGATACGCGGCGTTGTCCGGTTGGAGCTTCAGGGCCTTTTCGATCATCTCCTTCGCCCGTTCGAGTTTTTCCCCGCGATCGGCCCACATGTAGCCGAGGTAGTTCAAAGTCTCGGCCGATTCCGGCTCGAGTTCCAAGGACCTCAGCATGTATTCCTCCGCCTTGGGGAAGTCCTTGATGCGCTCGAGCGCCGCGCCCAACTGGAAGTAGAAGCCGCCGGTGAGGCGGCGCTTGTCCCCGGTCTTTGCCTGGAGTTCGGCGGAGGTGAGGAACTTCACGGCATTCGTGTAGTCCTTGAGCTGGCTGTGGGCCATCGAGGTCAGGTAATCGACCGAGAAGCTCCGCGGGAACCGGGACCGGGCCTGGTCGAGGATGGTGAGGGCGTCCCGTGGTTTCAGCGTGCCAAGCAGCATGCCGGACAAATCGTAGTAGGCCTGCTCGAAGTTGGGATTCAGCAGCAGCACGTTCCTGAAGTGGTCGGCGGCCTTCGCGAACTCCTTCGCCTCGTGGGCCATCACGCCAAGCGTGTAGTAGGCCTGCGGGTAACGGGTGGGATTGTCTCGGACGATGAACTGGAGCTGGGCGCGCGCGCGTTCCTTGTCGCCCTTGCGGAGATAGAAGTTCGCCAGCTTTTCGCGGATCGCATCCCGGAGGAGGGGTGTTTCGTCGAGCGACTCCACCAGATCTTTGTAGATCGCCGCAGCCTGGTCCTGCTCGTTGATCAAAAGTGACAGGTCCGCGATCCGGGTAAGAACGAGCGGACTCTCGGGCCCGAGCTCGAGCGCGCGCCGCAACGTGGAACGGATCTTTGGGTAGACGACGTTCGTCTCCGTGGGGGCAACGCGGAGGTAGTCCGAGTAGAGGTCGGCGACACCGGCCACGAAATTCGCGTCCGCGTTCGGCTGCGCGGCCGCCTGGTTGATGGTTGCGAGCGAGTTGCTGAGCAAGCCGGAGCGGAAGTAGATCTCGGCCAGGTTCTGGTAGCCCTCCATCAGCAGGGGGTCGCGTTTTAATGACTTCTCGCTTGCGACGATGGCGTCGTTCGTGGCGCCGGCGAAAAGGTGGGCCCGGCCCAGCAGGCTGAAGATCTTTGCCGAGGTTTCCGGCCGAAGGGAGTTCTTCGCGAGGATTGCGGCGGCCCGCTGCGGTTTGCGCTGCTGGAGGTAGCGCTGGGCGAGCTCGATCGTGAGTGTTTCGTTCGATGGATCGAGGGCGGCTGATTTCTCGAACTCATCCAGCGCTTCATCCGGCTCGGCATTCAGGTCTCGGCTGATGCCGGCGGCGAACCGGGCGAATGCCTCGGCCTTCTTCGATGAAGAGGGTTCCGCCTTGGCGGACTCGGCGCCGTGGGTGGACTTGGTTTGGCCTTTGCCCGGCTGGGTCGGCGGGCTCGAACAGGCTGTCAGACTGATGAGCAGTCCTAAGAGCCCGCAAAGTATCGGTGTCCGCACGTTCATCGCCTGGCAGTGTGCCCAAAGAAAATGCAGCCCGCAAACCGCGGGCTGCATTGTCGTGCAAAAATCTTTCGGGGAACCGAACGGGTTACTTCTGCCAAGTGCGCTTCTTGTGGCGGTTGAGACGGAGCTTCTTCCTGCGCTTGTGGCGGTTGATCTTGGCTTTGCGGCGTTTCTTGATTGAACCCATATCTTTCGGTTGGCTGCGCTTAGTAAACTAGCTTGTTTAACGGATATTCTATGATCCCTTCCGCTCCTGCAGCCTTGAGCCGGGGGATCATTTCGCGCACGACGTGCTCGTCGAGAATCGTCTCGACGGCCACCCAGCCCGGCTGGCTCAGCGCGGAGACGGTGGGATTACGCAATGCAGGAAGAGTTTGCAACAACTTTGGCAGGTTTTTCTGCTCCAGATTCATCTTCAAACCCACCTTGGACTCCGCTTCGAGCGCCCCGCGGAGGAGCATCGATATGGTCTCCACCTTTTCGCGTTTCCAAGGATCCTTCCAGGCGTCTTTGCTGGTGATGAGCCATGGCGTCGAGACGAGCAGGGTATCCACGATGCGGAGCTTGTTGGCCCGGAGGGAGGATCCGGTTTCGGTGACATCCACGATGGCGTCCACCAGTTCGCGGGCCTTGACCTCGGTGGCGCCCCAGGAGAATTCGACCTCGGCCTTCACCCCGTGCTTCTTCAGCCAGCGTTTGGTCAGGTTCATCACCTCGGTGGCGATGCGTTTGCCCTCGAGATCCTTGGGAACCTTGATCGGCGACTCCTCCGGCACGGCCAGAACCCAGCGCGTGGGTTGGCGGGTGGCCTTGCTGAAAATGAACTCGCCGACCTTGTGGACCTGTTTGGTGACGCCGCTCTCCTCGATCCAGTCGAATCCGGTCAGGCCGGCGTCGAGGTAGCCGAGGGCCACGTAGCGGCCGATCTCCTGGGCGCGGATCAGGCGGATATCGAGTTCCACGTCGTCGACATAGGGCACGTAGGAACGGCTGG
>JAYUUX010000010.1:0-11905 GCA_043754645.1 Verrucomicrobiales bacterium
GGGTCGGATGCAGATGATCCCGTCGCTCGCGGCCGGAGAGCGCCGCGTGCTGAAGCTGGCGGAGGCGACCGAGCCCGGAGCCGTGAAGCAGGAGCTGGAAGCCAGCCTGCAGCGGAGCCTCGTGGCGGCGGGTCTATTCGAGGATGAAGCCAAGGCCATGCTCAACACCTGGCGGCCCGATTGGCTGGGCGACATCGGCGCGCGGGTGCTCTATCTGCTGCCGAAGCAGTGGGCCGACGAAACTCTGCCGCTGAAGTTGAATCCCCGGCCGAAGAACCTGATGCGTGTCATGGTGGGCCGCGCCGAAGTTCTTTCGCCTGACACCGAACGGACGCTGACCGAACTGCTGGAGCCGTTCCCCGGAATGGACCGCTCAGCGCGCGTGGCCGCGCTGAAGGCGGGTTTGGCGACGCGTTTCCAGGATGCGGCGATCGACCGGCTGCGCAACGTGAAGCAGGAGGAGGCCCGGATCCATCTCATGCTCCGGTGCGGCGGCCCCGTGGCCGACGACGAAGCCCTGAAGGCGCAGACCACGTTGCTCGAATCGAAGCTCAGGAAGCTGCGGGAGGAGGTGGTGACAGCCACGCCGACTCCGGTGGAGACCGCCGCGACGGACTATCCATGGACCCCGCTGTGGATGGCTGCCGCATCGGCTCCCATTCGTGAACACTGAGGGCGCCGGTCGGCCCACAGTTTCGCTGCCCTGCACGAAAAACTCTGCTACCACACCCGCGTGAAACGTCCCGCCCTGCTGTTCATCGCCGCCGTGCTTGTGCCGGCGATGGTGTTGGGCGGGCTTGTGCTGCGGTCGCTCCAGGACCAGCGGCTCGTGCTCGAACGCCAGCAGTCGCTCCTCGCGCAGGGTGTGGCCGAAAAGCTGGCGGCGGATGTCGCGGCGGACTTCGCCGAAGTGCAGCGCGAGTTCGCGGCGCAGGTGGAGAATGCCGTCGCGGCATCCGCGCCGCGCGCCGCGGCCGGTTCGTTCGATCCGAAGCTGCGCGCGGCGTGGCCGTTGGCGGAAGTGGGGTTTGTCGTCGACCTGGCCGGACAGGTCCTCGCGCCGCCGCTGACCGACGCGCGCCCGGTTGCGCGGGAGTTCCGGATCCAGAACGACCTGTTCCTCTGCAACCGGGTGAGCGTGGAGGTCTACGCGAATTCGCCCAAGGGCCAGGTCAACCTCTCCCAGGTCTTCAACGATCCGGCCCCGGCCTACAACAGCCTCGGGAACAAGCTCGCCTCGCGGAATGTCGAACCGGTCCAGCAGAAACAAGAATTCCTGAACCAACAGGCGCAGCAAACCCCCCAGCAGGCGGTCCAGATCGACAACAACCAGTCGAAGCTGTGGACGTCGGAAGCGGAATTCCGCCAGCTCGTCAGCGGCGCGCAGGAGGGCGTGGTCGCGCGGTTCCTCCAGAACAAGCTGCGGGTGCTGCTCTGGTATCGTTCCACCAAGGATCCGCAGATCATCTTCGGAAGCCAGCTCGACCTGCCGAAGCTGACTGGACGGCTGCGGCCGGCGGTGAAGATCGATCCCGCATTGGCCGGGGATTTTACCATCGCGCTGCTGAACGACACGACCCAACCGGTCGCCGTTTCTCCACCGGACATCACGGTGGCCAACTGGCGCCGGCCGTTTGCCGCCGCCGAGATCGGCGAAGCGCTGCCGCATTGGGAGGCAGCGGTCTATCTGACGGGCGGAGATCGTCTCAACGCGAACGCCGCCACATTGCGCTGGTCGGTCCTGCTGCTCGTCGTCGTCCTCATCGCGGCCATCGCGGGCGGCGGCGGGTTGCTGGTGGTCGACAGCCGGCGCCAGCTCCGGCTCGCGCAGCAGAAGACCGACTTCGTCAGCAACGTCTCCCACGAATTGAAGACGCCGTTGACGAGCATTCGCATGTTCTCCGACCTGCTTGTCGAAGGGCGGGTGACCGACGAATCGAAGGTGCGCGGATACCTCGGCATCATCTCGGCCGAAGCCGCACGGCTTACGCGCCTGGTGAACAACGTCCTCGATTTCGCCAGGCTCGAACGCGGCGAACGGAAGTTCGATCTCAGGCCGCTGGATCTGGGCGCGCTGGCGGCGGAAACCGCGTCGTCGCTCCGACCGCATCTGGAATCCGCCGGGCTGCGCCTGGAGCTGCGTCTGCCGGAAACACAGTTGGAAGTTTCCGGCGATCGCGACGCCGTGTCCCAGGTGGTGCTGAACCTCTTGTCCAACGCGGAGAAATACGCGGCGGCCGGCGGCCTCGTGGAGATGGAAGCGATGCGGGAAGGCCAGCAGGTCGTGTTGCGCGTTTTGGACCGTGGGCCGGGAGTTCCCCCTGGCCTCGGCGAAAAGATCTTCGAGAAGTTCTTCCGGGCCGACGACGCGTTGAACAGCGGGATACAGGGAACCGGCCTCGGCCTCACCTTGGCCCGCCAGATCGCCCGGGCTCACGGCGGCGAGCTTGCCTACAGCCCACGTGAAGGTGGCGGCAGCTGCTTCACATTGACGATCCCCGCGATGCCGACCAAACGATGAAACCCAACCTCCTGATCATCGAAGACGATCCGAACATCCAGCTCGGGCTGCGTGAACTCTTCACCGGCGAAGGATTCCAGGTAGCCGTGTGTGGAAGGGGCGACCAGGCGATGGCCTGTGTCCGGAAGGAGAAGCCGACCCTCGTCATCCTCGACCTGATGCTCCCCGGTTTGAGCGGCTTCGACGTGTGCCGCCAGATCCGGGCGGAGGGAATCCGCGTGCCCGTGCTCATGCTCACGGCCAAAGGCCAGGAGCTCGACAAGGTCATCGGGCTCGACCTCGGCGCCGACGACTACGTCACAAAACCGTTCGGCGTGCGCGAACTCCTCGCACGCGTGCAGGCCCTTCTCCGGCGCACGCAGGGTCCGGCCGCGAGCGCGCCCGACGAGGCGTTTTCCATCGGAGAAGCGACGGTGGATCCGAAGACGTTCCAGGTCCGACGAGGAAAGAAGACCGACGACCTCACGGCGAAGGAGATGGCGCTCGTGCAGTTCCTCCACGCGCATCTCGGCGAAGTCCTGACGCGCGACCGCCTGCTCAACGAGGTCTGGGGCTACCACTACGGCGGCACCACGCGCACGCTGGATCAGACGGTCGTCCAAGTGCGCAAGAAGCTCGGCGAACCGGCCGACGCTCCGCGCCATCTCCTGACGGTGCACGGGGTGGGCTACCGACTGGTCCGTTGAACCATCGGACGCGGAGCCTGGTGATTGGTCGCCGGTTTGACGCTGACCGGGTTCTTCCGTGGAAATCCCCCGTGGATAAATCTTCGGTCTGCTGCGTAACATCCGCCACCTCCCACCGTCATCGACCTTGTTACGGGCGGATGTCTGCGCTGACGCATGGCCACGGGCGACACTGAACTAAGCGATTGCCTGGAGCGCGTGCGGCAGCGGGACGAAGCGGCCGCACGCGTCCTGGTGGAGCGTGTCCAGCCGCTGGTCGAGAAGCTGGTGCGCGCGCATCTGCCCCGGAACGACGATGTCGAGGACCTGATGCAGGACGTATTCCTCAAGCTGTTCAGCCGGCTGGGCCAGTATCGCGGGCAGGTGCCCTTCGAGCACTGGGTCTCGCGCGTGGCCGTGTCGACATGCATCGACCGCCTGCGAGCGCAGAAGCGCCGGCCGGTCACCCGCTGGACGGACCTTTCGGAGAGCGAGCAGAGGCTCGTCGATTCGCTCGCGGCCGAAGTTCCCGGCGGAACACCGGAGCAAGATGCATGGGGCATCATGGAAAAGCTGCTGGCATCCTTGAGCGCGACCGACCGCCTGATCATCACGCTGGCGGACCTCGAACGGAAAACCATCCGGGAAATCGGCGAGCTGACCGGTTGGAACTCGGGCGTCGTCCGGATCCGTGCCTTCCGCGCGAGGCAGAAACTCAAAGCCCTTTATCAGGAACTAGAAGCAGGCAGACCATGAACAACTCGGGAAAACGTCTGGAAAAACTCGTGGAACTGGCGTGGCGCGGCCGGCCGGAACCGGAAACGGCGGGGTCTCAAGTTTTTTCGACACGGGTCGCCGCCCGATGGTCGGCGGGTCGGAACGAGGCGCCGGATCTTTTGGAGGAGCTCTTCCGCCTCGGCCGGGTGGGGTTGGCTTTCGCGGTCGTGGTCCTGATCGCATCCCTCGTGTTTCATCGGCCCATCGAGTCCGCGAGGGTGGATATCCTGTCGAAGTTTGCCGGCGTCGACACAACCGTGTTGTCCGGCCTCTAGAGCCATGAGCGATACCCGCACCCTCAGAATCGCCCTGTTGCTGCTCACCATCTACCTGGCCGGGTTGGCGACCGGATGGTGGTTGGCCCCCCGGGAAGGGAACGTATTGGTTCGGAAAGCCGGCCAGCCGGGGCAGACGCATCCGTTCAAACCCGGCAGCCCGGAGATGGAGGCGGCGGTGATGAAGGAGTTCGACCAGCAGTTGAACCTGACGGCGGAACAGAGGGCCAAGATCCAACAGCTGGTTGCCAGTTGGGCGCAGGAGGTCCGGCAGATGCCGCGACCGCTTCCGCGCCTCCGTTTTGCGGCCATGGAGCGGTGGTGCACGGCCATCCGCACCAATCTGGTCCCGGACCAGATTCCTGTGTTCGACGAAATGGTCCAGACCGCGCGTGATACACACCCCAACTTTTCCCGCCCTGCCCGATGATCGCCGCGTTCCCAACATGCTCCGCCCCATGAACCCACTCTTCTGCATAGGATCCGCCCGTCGCGCAGTCTGGCCCCTGCTGCTGGCCGCTTGGTTGGTTTCTACGGTCGGTCTCGCCGCCGCCGACAATGTCCTGCTCGTCGCCGTCACCAACCACACCGGCTGGTTGATCGAGGGCGACTCCTTGGCGGGCGCCGCCTACAACCGCGACGCCATCCGCGCGGCGGCGATCACCCGGGCGGACAATTCAGGATCCGCAACGGGCCGCGTCTACAGCTCCGTCACCTTCGTCCGTCTGGTCGACACGAACGGCGCCGCCGTGCCGCTCCGGGTTTCCCCCACGGAGACCAACAACCTGGTCGGCGTGACGAACTCCGTGAACACCGGCCCCGGGGGCGCGCAGAACTTCACCAATGCATTCGTCATCCGGCCGACGCAGCGCCTTCAGCCCCACGCTCCCTACCGAGTCCAGGCCTTCACGTTCAGCCCGTTTACCGGCTCAAGCGATCAGGATGTCCTCAGGACCTACCTGCATTTCACCAACCGCGTCTCGCCGGACAACGCTCTCAACATCATCGGAGCCGTCACGAATCCGCCGTCGTGGAACAAGCTGACCGCGGTCTCCACGGTGCCGGGCCGCGAGGCGTTCACCGTTTCGGTTCCTTGGACCGTGTGGCGCTACGACAACTTCGCCAACGCCGTCCCCGGCTCCGACTCGGTGCCGCTGGTCTTCGTCTGGAAACTGCAGGACGACCTCGGGAACAACATCGGACTGAAAAGCTACGGCTCGGCGATCCAGCGGACGGTCTCCCACTTCGTCAGCTCTGTGCTCAAGGAACCCTCGACGAACTCCGGCACCGCCTCGATCGACATCGAACCCGCCAACGGTGTGCAGCTGGATCCGGTCAACCGCACCTACAAGCTGGATGTCGCTCTGTTCGTCACGAATTCGCCGGGCCAGTTCCCGGACGGCTTTGGAACGAATTCCACCTCTTCCAGCCGGCTCTTTCATTTCAACGGTGAACTCGACTTCGGCCCTGTGCAGACGTTCTTCACCCAATTGTCGGGTGATCCATGGGTGCCGCCGTTCGTGGGGATACCCCCTGCCATTCCGGCGCATCTGCAGGTGTCCGGCCAGTCCGGCGTCATCGTCGGCGCGCCGAACATCACCTATGGCAACGGCGCCCGGCTTGGCGTCTACCTGCAGAGCAACGGCATCGCGCTCTTCACCACCAATGTCATCACCGCTCCGGGCCCGCTTCTGACCAATGTTCCGGTCGTCGCACCGAACACGCCGGCGCTTGATCTCGCGATCGTCAACGGAGTGGCTTTCGTCCGCACGAACACGCAGCTGAACGCTTCGGGCGGTTCCTCCGAGGTCACCGCGCTTCTGCCTGCCGGGTTCGGCATCCGCACGAACGGAGCGTCCGGATTGATTTCCTCCCGGCTCTTCAAGGGCAACGCCCCGATGGGCCGCATCGGTCTCGGCGCGGGCCTGCTGCCGGATTCACCGGCCGCACTGACCACGGCGATGTTCGCCTCGGTGGATTCGCACCCGCTCATCTTTCTGGCCAGCGCCCTGGTGTGGACGCCGACTCTCGGCGCCTTCTCGCTCACGACCGTCTTCCCGCAGCACGCGGCCAACGTCGAGTTCAGCCTGACGAACGGAAACCGCCTCTCCAACAACCGGCATTATCAGGCCATCTCGCCGGGGGTCGTCCCGCTTGTGACCATCGGCACTTCGAACGGCTTTGCCCGGCTCTTCGCCGACTTCGACTACCGCAGCACCGGCGGTGTCTTCACCGCGCACTTTCCCTATGGCGCAAAGATCGGCTGGACCAACGGAGGCCAGTTCCGCATCCGCGACGGCGAGATTTCGCAGACCAACGGAGGAAGCTTCCTGGCGGGTGTCACTCCGGTGACCGTTCCCTATCCGGCCGATTGCATCGGCTGCGCGGCGACCAACTCGATGACCAACGTCACTGTCGCCCCGATCTCGCAGACGCTCCTGCTGACGCGGGATGGCGGCCTCATCGCGAATGGCGCTCCGTTGACCAACCGCTCGCTGGCGTGGGGTTACATCGCGTCGAGCAACGATTTCGCGAACCGCATCCAGACGACGACCAACGTCAGCGTCCACGTCCCTGGTGGTTCGCTTCGCGGCGGAGAGACGGTCCTGCCAGGCGATGGCGGCGGCGCGGTGCTGATGCTCACGGGTGTCGATGCGGACAACCTTTCCTACCTCGAACGCCCCGACTTCATGGGCACGCCCAACTTCGCCGCCTACCAGGAGGGGTTGGCCGACTACGCGGGCGTGAACTACTCGGTCATCAGCAACTCGGCCCGCTACGCCACCAGCATCCTCGCAGGCGTGAAGATCGCGGGCTGGCCGCTCGCCGCCCGCAGCAAATACTACGCGCGTGCCTCCGGCGTCAGCGGCATCCACGAGGCCACCGCCGGCGGCTTCCCGAGCAACGCCGCGCTCTACGGCTACTCCATCATCCTGTCGAACTACTCGCTCTCGTTCCTCGACAGCGAGAACAAGGATTCCCGCACTTTCGGCAGCCTGCGCCTACCCTATCCCGCGGGCATCACGCAGGATTTCTCGAACCTCCAGTTCTCCTGCCCCGGTGGATTGCTCTCGGCGGAGATCGGGGGCATCGCCTCGAACATCAAGCGCCTCCACTACTGGGACGCCGACATCGTCACGCGCTCGCTCACCTTCGTCTCTCCGGATGAATGCAGCCCGATGTCCGGCTACGTCACGATGGGTGTCACGGCCTACGCGTCGCAGTTCAACTCGCTCCTCTCCGGCACGCTCGGCTTCAAGACCAACGGCCACATCATCCACCGTGATTTCGCGTTGTCGGTCGGACTGAGCGACCTCGACTCGCGCCTGAAGCTATCGAGCGATGCCGGCTTCAACGGCCCGGCCGGCGAGAAGTATCAGTTCGTCCCGTCCGCGGACGCCTACTACAACGACTACGCCGTCCGCCCCGTCACCGGCGACGGCGCGGCGAAGGGTTGGATCAACCTCGCGGGCACGCTCAACGTCCCGTTCTTCGAGGATCTCCGCACCCACATCCAGACCGGCGCGCAGATCACGAACACCACGGCGCCGCTCCATCTCATGGGCGGATGGCCGCGTGAATCCGGCAAACCCAATTTCGGCTGGCGCATCTCCGGCGACGACTATTTCAACAGCACCGAGTTCGACGGCGGCAACCGTGGCTGGCCGGGTTCGTTGACCACGGTCGAGGACTACCGCGAAAGCATCGTTGAAAACTACCATCCCCGCGCCCAGCGGCTGTGGCTCGGGTTCGTCGACTTCGACTATCCGCTCGCCTGGTCCACCGCCAGCCGGTCGTTCGCCTCGTGGGAACCCAAGGAACGCGACTTCCTCATCCTCCACACCTCGTCGCAGGTGCCCTACATGAGCGCCGAGAAGCTGGAGATGACCTTCGGCCTGCAATACGACGGGCTCCCCCAGATCAATCTCGCGAACATCGCCTTCGACCTCGTCGAGGACGTCACGGGCGTGGCCAAGAGCGTGACCGACGCCGTGGGCGACGCGGCGCGCGAAGCGCTGGAGGAAGGGCTCGCGGACTTCGACGCGATGTTGGACGACCTTCCGGAGACGATCTTCGATCCCGTGCTCGACGCCGTCATCGACCCGACGATCGGCGCGCTCCAGCAGCAGCTGTCCCAAGCCTGGAGCAATACGACATCCGCCAACTGGGAAGCCGCGGTGACCGGGCTCCTCGCCCAATACATCCGCGGAACCGTCGCGGGCGTCCCGACCAACGTCGCCTTCAACCTTCGTTCGTTGGCGCAGCTCAACACGAACACGGCCGGTCTCGTGCGCGACCTCGACCAGCGTCTCGGCCGCATCGATTCGATGATCTCCACCAGCCGTTACCTGATCGTCGAAAGCCCCGCCGGCTCCGGCCATCGCAGTGTCGGTTCGAACCTCGTCCATTCGCTCATCGGCAATCTCGCGCCCCAGTATCTCGCGAACGCCACAGGCTCCGCGCTCGACTCGCTGCTGGTCGCGGCCGACCCGACCTTCGACGCGGTGGACGACACGCTCGGCGTGCTTGAATCCGACATCGGCAACATCCGCTCCGGTATCATCGCCCCGGGCGGACTTGGCCGTGAATTGAACGACGCCATCATCGCCGCCAGTTCGGACATCGACCGCGCCTCGTCCAACGCGGCCTACCAGGTGCAGAACTGGCTCGTCTCGATCCACGACGACATTCCCTACTACACCCCGGAGGAGCTGAAGGCGGAGATCCGCCGGAAGATCGACGACGCGTTCTACTCCGAGCAGGTCAGCGCCACGGTGAAGACCATTCTCCGTGCGTGGTTCCAGGAGATCGATTCCGCCGTCCGCGAAGGCGTGGATTCGGCCATGGCCCAGTTCAACCGCACCATGCGCGACCTCATCTCGCAGTCGCTGGCCGAAGTGGACGACGCCATCAATCCTTTGGTCGGCGAGGTGAACGCCGTCCTCGGTGCCGGCCGCGTCTCCGGCTACGCGCACTTCAAGGGAGACTCGCTCGACGAGGCCCGCTTCGACGCGCGCTGGCGCTGGAAGGTGCCGGACGACCTCAAGTTCGACGGCTACGCGATCATCCGCGAGATCAACTCCGGGGGGGACAACACCTGCTCCAGCTTCTCCGGCAGCTTCGTCGAAGTGACCTTGGGCGCGCTCGACATCGGCCTCGAATGGATCGCGCCAGATCTCCGCGCGGATGTGGCCGGCAAGTTCGCCTTCAACTCCAACGGCGTGCTCATCGGCCTCGGCGGATCGTTCGAGACGACGGGCGAGTTCACGCTTGAGGACACCTTCACTGTCACGCACCTCGGCGCGGCGGCGTTCTTCGGGCTCACGGAAAACTACCTCGCGGCCACGGCCGAACTGCGCTTCAACGGCTACGAGGCCAGCGGATCCCTCTTCTTCGGCAAGTCCTGTGATCTCGACCCGCTTTTCCTCGTCGATCCCGACGTCGGGAAGCTGATTAAGAACGGCTCGTTCTCCGGCGCCTACGCCTTCGGACGCGTCAGCATTCCCGTGACCGAAGTCGTTCTCGGCATTCCGTGCTCGTGCTTCTTCTGCATCTCCGCCAGCTCCGGCGTCGGTGTCGGATACCGCGCCGAGGGCCATGAGTTCATCGGCAAGATCGAGGCCGGCGTCAGCGGCGAGGCCATCTGTCTGGTGAACGTCTACGGCAACGTGACCCTCGTCGGCAGTGTCGGGCAGTCCGGGCCGAAGTTCCTCGGCATCGGCGAGGTCGGCGGCTGCATCGGCCACAAGCCGCTCGAGATCTGCCACGATTTCCGCGTCACCCTCAGCTACGACGGCGGCAAGTGGGCCGTGGACCACCAGGAGAAATGAGGAACCCGCCATGAAAACCCCTTCTCCCCAATCCGACCGGAACACGCCGTCCCGCTTTCAGATGAACCTCCGCCTCGTCCTCCTCGCCCTGTTGCTCCTGGCTGTGCCTACCCTGCGCGCCCAGGAAAACCTGATCGGCACCGTAGGCCTCGCCCACACCGATCTCAACGGACGCCAGTGGGCCTACATCACGTGGCAGGGCAACGACGGCGCGGGCATCGCCAACGAGGCCTTCGCCGTCTACGGCAAACCCGGTGACGCTTCCTCGACCTCCAGCTACTCGCGTTTCTCCATCGTCGCGCGGCAGCAGGACACCCACGTCATCCAGTCGCTCCTGCAACGCGGCGTGAACCTCGGGGACAACCTCGTCGCGCTCGACGGCGATCTCGCCAAACTCTTCGGCGACGTGATTCCGGCCGGAACGATCTCGTTGTCCGAAAAACTTTCCGCCGTCCTGCGGGGCACGACGGGGAACGACCGCAGCTACCGCAACCTCGTCCTCCTCGGCCGCATCCATCCCGGCGTGGCTTTGAACCTCGGCATCGCCGTGGCGGAACAGTTTCCCGCCGGCGTGAGCAACATGACCTTCGAGGTGCGCGGGTGGAACCTCGCCACCTCGTCGGACCGCGCCGTCGTGGGGCGCGTCACCGTCTTGGCCGGGGCGCCGCTGTCCCTGCCGGCACCCGGCGCCGCGGTGGAACTGCCCGACACCACGGGCAGCGGCAACTTGAACGTGAAGATGCGCTGGGCCGTGCCGGACCCGCTGCGCCGTCTCGGGCTCGCGACCCACGGGTTCAATGTCTGGCGGGTGAACAAGACCTATGCCGAGGCGGCCGGGTGGCACGTCGTCCCGCCGAAGGCCGACCAGTTGCAGGGCGGTTCCGCCACCAGCCCATTGGCGGTCCGTCGCATCAACACGGTCCCGATCCTGGCCGCGAAGTATTTCTCGCCGGCCGAAGCGGCCAACTTCGGCACCAACGGCGACGCCTCGACATTCTTCTTCACGGACAACAACGACGCCTTCAAGGGCGCCCAGCCGTTCGTCGACGGCGCCGGCTACTACTACTACGTGACCGCGCGCGACCTGCTGGGCCGCGACGGCACGCCTTCGCCGGGCACGCTGCTCAAGGCCTGCGACCGCATTCCTCCCCAGCCGCCGCGCCATCTCAGGGTCCGTCCCGTGCACGCGTATCTTCCCGGCAATCTCTCCGATGGCCTCATGCTTTCGTGGGAAGCGCCGATCGGCGGCGGTCCCGGGTTGGCCTACCACGTCTACCGCTACGAAAGCCTCGCCGAATTGAAGGCCAACTCGGGCAGCGTCGTGAGCAACCACATCGCCGGGCCGCTGACCTTCCCGCCGAACACTGACCCGCTGCGCTACATCGACCGGCCCTGCACGAACTCCTTCCTCACCTCGTCTAACCAGACCTTCTGGTATGTCGTGCGCGCCGCGGAAACAACGGCCTGCGGCACGAATGTCTCCAATCCGAGCGCTCCCGGCTGGGGCTCCTGCCGCGATTGGCGCGGTGCCGGCTCGATCGACGGGACATTTTCCACGACGTGCCTGGTTCCTTCCGTCGTGTGCCATACGAACGGACTGGCTCCGAATCCGAATCCAAACCCGAACTGCTGTGTCTACCGGCTGATCTGCTACCGTGAGAGCTCCGCGATCGAGTGGGCCGAGTTCGTGTATCAGCAGAACGGGGCGCAGAGGACCAACCGCGTCTATTTCACCGCCAAGGGGAATTCGGTCACGATCGACATCTGCCTCCCCGCCGGCCAACCCCAGCAGATCCGTTGCTGTGTCGGGACGGCGGGCGGGGCGGTGGCCTGCGC
>JAYUUX010000011.1:0-1919 GCA_043754645.1 Verrucomicrobiales bacterium
CAAGCTGCGCGGCTTCACCGTCTACAGCCCCACCAACGTCCCGCAGAACCGCGGCGATGCCTTCGTGCAGACCGTGCTCCCGCAGTCGACGCCCGTCGCCGGCTGGAACCGCATCAACGACCTGCCGTATCAGGACATCATCGCGCTCACGCACCTCCTGTTCAACGCCGACGCGATCACGCAGGTGAAGCTGAAGATCGGCGACGAAGAGCGCTACAACCTGACCAAGGCGGACGCGAAAGCCGTCCTGGCAATCAACCCGCTCTACAAGCTGCCGTCCTCGGTGGCCTTCTTCCCGGCCTGCCTCGACGTCATGGGCGATCCCGGCGAATACATGCCCATCATCCAGGGCGGCGTTCGCCGCAACGTGGTGGTCGAATACTACTGGGACACCACCGTCACCGCGACGCCCGTTGCCTTCAACATCGTCGCCGTCGGCATCGAACAGGGAGCCCCCCAGCCGGTCGCCACGGCCAAGGCTTAACCGGCCCGCCAACCCCCGCCACGCGACGGCGGGACACCCTTCCCGCCGTCGCCTTCCCTTCCGTGAATGCCCCTTCCAGTTCCATTATCCCGTTGGGATATCAACGAGGTCAACTTTACCGCCTACGCGGAAAAGAGCTTCGGCGATAACGACACGAGTCCCACCCCGCCGGTCAAAGGAGGGGCCATGTATCGGAGGTATCCCGGCTACGAATGGACGGAAGCCTGGCCTAACCGGGAAGCGGCGAAGGCAGCGGCCCTAAAGATCAAACCTATGGAAACCTACTACGACGACGAACCCGGAGCCGGGGACAAGTCCTCCACCTTCTACGACGGCCTTTCCGGCCTGTTGAACAACGGCGTGGACCTCGCCAGCAAGGTTGCCGGCATCGCCACCGCCTTCCGCGGCGGGACTGCCTCGCCGGATGCCCAACGCACCATGGCCGAAGTGAAGAAGACCCAGGACGCCGGCAACTCCAAGACGTATTGGATCATCGGCGGCATCGGCGCGGCCGTGCTTGTGGTCCTCTTCTTCTTCCTCCGCAGGAAATGACGCCATGATGCCCAGCCTTTCCAGCAGCAGCAGCGCCAGCAGCTCCGCCAAGGGAGCCCAGGACAACAACCTGAAGACCAACTTCGGCGGGGACTTCAACTTCGGCGCCGGGAGCGGCTCCGGGTTGTCCCCAATGATGATTGCTGGACTGGCTGCCGCCGCCCTCGTGGCGCTCTTCCTCTGGACAAGGCGCAAACGGTGAACACCGCCCGGCCAGTCCCGCTCCGGCTGGTTCAATCGCTCTTCCGCGATCTTACGGAAGAACAGCGACAGTTGATCCGCGCGGCGCTCGGCCGCATCCCGACCGATGAATTGCAAGGCGACTACGACGAACTTTGGGACGACTACGCGGCGGGCCGCGTGGCCTGCTTCAACGTCACGGACCCGGCCGGCGGGACGCTCGCCGTGTCGTTCTTCGCCGTCGAAACCCTCCGCAACGGCCGGCGCGATTTCGTCTCCCTGGCATCTGTCTCCGTGGACCGCACCCAAACCCATTTGACGGACTCCATGATGCCCCAGCTTGAACAGGTAGCGGCGGGCCTCGGTTGCGATTCGATCTCGCTCCGCACCGTCCGCCCGGGACTGGCAAAGGTCCTGGTCGAACGCCTCGGCTGGTTCGCCTCCGAAATCATCGTCCGAAAGAAACTAAAGCCATGAGCGGCAGCAAATCCACCAGCGCCCAGACCTCGACGACGAACAACGTCGACCGCCGCATCGCCACCGGTTCCGGCAGCATCTTCAACCTGTCCGACAACACCCTTGGCAGCGGGAACAGGATCACCGTCACCACGGCCGACCCGCAGATCGCCGCCGCCGCCATCAACGCCGTCGCCAGCATCGCCGGCAGCGGCTTGGGTGCAGCGATCGGCCTTGCCCAGGGCTC
>JAYUUX010000012.1:0-9454 GCA_043754645.1 Verrucomicrobiales bacterium
CATCCGAGACGCCCTCCAGAAACTCGTCCAGATCCTCGGTGAACGGCTCCAGTTCGCCGGTCTCGGCGGACAGGATGAAGACGCTCCCGTCACGGAGCACGAACTGGTCGCCGAGCTGGTCCTGGGCAAACGGGATGTCGCCGGGTTCAAGCGCGTCGTAGAAGTTGTGCAGCGCGTTGGGGCCTTTCCAGACCTCCCGCAGCGAATGCCACTCGGGCGTGCGGCTGGCTCCGCGGATGTGGAGCGCTCCTTCTTGGAGGATGCAGCCATTGAGTTCGTTCAGGAGCGTCCCGAGTTCCGGCGGCAATTCGCGCAGAAGTTCCGTGTCGTCGATGGGGCCGCCCCGCCAAGTGATTCCAGGTAGCATGTCGTTCGGGTGGCTGGGTGTTACTCGGCCACGATGGTCAGCGTGTGTTCCACGGGCGCGTAGGCTTTCTTGATGGCGGCGGCGAGGGGGGCGCGGGCTTTCTCGGTGAGCTGGGCGGTCAGTTCCTTGTCGGCGCGGCCTTCGGGGCCGTGGAAGAGCTCCTTGATCTGCCGGGTCTCGTAGGCCTGCTTGGCCGCGACGGCGTTGTCGACCTTCTCGAAGGCGGCGGAGAACGGGTTGACCACGAAGTCGGCGGCGAGGTTCACGCCCTTGGCCAGCTGCTCGGCGGAGTAGCTCTTCGATTCGGTGCCCCAAGTGACCTTGTAGCGGGCAGCGGTTCCGCCGCTGGCGACGAGGGTGAAGCGGTTGAGCTCCTCGTTGAACGGGATCAGCGTCATGGCGCTCCGGATCGAGTTGTCACTCTTCAAATCGCCGGTGGCGCAGAAGGGAAACTTGCGGCTGACGACCTTGAGCTGGCCGTTGGCGACGCCCTTGGTCTCATGGCCGGCCGTGGCCGACGCGGTTTGTTTGCCGAGGTCGACGGTGAGCGTGCCGATCTGGCCATCGAGCCCGAGGCCTTTGAGAAAAGCATACGCCATCACCGTCTGGCCGGCCCAACCGGGATGCACGCCGTCCTTGCCGGAGATGTAGTAGTCGTCGCCGAACTTCTGCCGGGCCTCGTAGAAGGTGGTGATCATTGGCCAGAAGACGTCGGCGAATCCGACCTGCTCGGCCTGCGCGATCTCGATGCAGATGTTGCGGAATTTGTTCAGGTTGAGGTTCAGGTCGTCGATCGTGCCGGAAGCGGTCTTGACCCAGCCGGGCATCTTGCCGACGCAGCCGGGCGATCCGAGGACCACGCGGGCGCCGGCGGCCTTGAAGGCGCGGACGATGGTGGTCTGGTTGGAGCGATACCACTGGCCATTCGGCTCGTCGTAGGCGCGGTAACGGTGGTCGTTCATGCCGTAGCAGGTCGTGGCGATCGTCGGCTGGAAGCGGAGCGCGTCGTTCGTCATGCGCCGCACGAAGCCCTCGGCCGTTTCGCCGCTCCAGCCGTATTGGCGGACGGTGATCTCCAACTCGGGGACGCAGACGGTCAGGTAGGTCTCCATCATCCGGGAATACATCTTCTGCTCGGTGATCGAGTCGCCGATAATCGCCAAGCGGTCTCCCTGCTTCAGAAGCAGGCCGGCCGGCCGGGGAGCCTTGATGGGCTCGAACTTCTCCAACGGCGGCAACGCCGGACGCGGTTCGAGATCGGCGGCGACGAGGCGGACGGCCGAAAGAGCGACCGCGAGAAAGGCGAGTGGGCGTTTCATGGTGGAATGGGAGGAGCGTGTCGGCGGCGGGTCGCGGAGGCAAGGAATCGGTTGCCGCGCCCGGTGAATCCCGGTTCACTCGCCGCGGTATGAACTCAGGGAATCCCACTCTCCGCCCCAGCACGTTTGAAAACGAACGTGGTCATTCAACCGGTGCGGTCATGACGCTCGACGGCACGTTGCACAAGACGGCCATCCTGCTGCTCATCCTCACCGTCACCGCCGCCTTCACATGGACCACCGGCCGCGCGAACCCCGGTCTCGCCGGCGCCTTCGCCATCGGCGGGGCGATCGCCGGAATCATCCTCGCGCTGATCACGATCTTCGTGAAGAAGGCGTCCCCGATCACCGCCCCGCTCTACGCCGCCGCGGAGGGTCTCCTGCTGGGCGCGATCTCCCTGTTCATGGAGCAGAAGTTCAAGGGCATCGTCACTCCGGCCATCGGACTCACCTTCGGATTGCTGGGCGTGATTCTGGCGCTCTACCGGTTCCGCATCATCCAGGCCACGCGCGGCTTCACCATGGCCATCTTCGGGGCAACGGCCGCGATCGGGCTCGTCTATCTCGTGTCGTTCGTCATGCGCCTGTTCGGATCCGACATCCCCTACATCCACGGCAGCGGCCCGATCGGCATCGGCTTCAGCCTCGTGGTCGTGGCGATCGCCGCCTTCAACTTCATCCTCGATTTCGCGGCCATCGAGGAGGGCGTCGATTCCGGCGCACCCAAATACATGGAGTGGTATTGCTCCTTTGCCCTGTTGGTCACGCTCGTCTGGCTCTACCTCGAGATCCTGCGCCTGCTCGCCAAGCTCCGGGGCCGCGACTAGCCCGCTTGTAAAAAACAACCCGCCGACCATCGCCATGGAACTCACCTACTGGATCACCGGCACCGACGGACAAAGCTACGGCCCGGCCACCCTCGCGCAGATCCAGGCCTGGGTCGACGAGGGGCGTGTCGTCGCCGAGACGCAGGTGAACCGGAGCGATTCCAAGGAATGGAAGGCGGCAACGGCTTTCCAGGAGCTGATCTGGAACCGGCCTCCGCCGCCCGCGGGAGCCGCCCGGCCTCCGATGCCGCCGACCGCTTCCGGAGCGGCGGCCGAGACCCACGTGAGGAACGTCAAATCGGGGGCCGACTGGTTCCTGTGGATCGCGGGCCTTTCGGCGGTGAACGTCATCTCGATCATGAGCGGCTCGGGTTTCGGCTTCATCATCTCGCTCGCGGTGACCGACCTGATCAGCGGGATCGGTTCGGAGCTCGGGAAATCCTCGGGCGGACTCGGCGGCGCGGCCTTCGGGATATCGGCTGTCCTGAACCTCGTCGTCATCGGGCTCTTCGTGGTGTTCGGGCTTTTCGCGCGCAAGGGCCACGTCTGGGCCTTCATCACGGGGATCGTCTTCTATGCGGTCGATTCCCTGCTCTGCGCGCTCGGCGGCCAATGGCTGATGCTCGCGTTCCACGCGTGGGCGATGTTCAGCATCGTGCTGGGAATGCGTTCCGCCCTCGCCCTTCGTCGCCCCAACGCCGCCTGACATCAGCCTCCGGCGCGCGGATGGGCCGCCTCGTAGGCCTTCTTCAACCGGTCGGTGGTCACGTGGGTGTAGACCTGGGTGGTCGCGAGATTCTGGTGGCCGAGCAGTTCCTGGACGCTCCTCAGGTCGGCGCCGTTGTCGAGCAGATGCGTCGCGAAGCTGTGCCGGAGCTTGTGCGGTGTGAGCTTCGGATCGAGTCCGGCGAACGACAGATACCGCTTCAGCCGCAGTTGAACGGTCACGGGCTTGATGGGTTCCGCAGAATCCACTTTGGCGGGGAAGGCCACGGATACCGGCGTGGTCGTGATCGCAGTGGCTTCCCAGAAGTGGCGGATCGAACGCAGTGCCGGTTCGCCGATGGGCATGATCCGTTCCTTCCGGCCTTTGCCGAACACCCGGACGGTCTGTTCGGCGAAGGAGATGTCCTCAACCCGCAACCCGCAGAGTTCGCTGATGCGGAGACCGCACGAGTAAATCGTTTCGAGGATGGCCGAGTCCCGCGCGGCCTCGAACTCCGCCTTCCTTCGGGCTTCATCGGATTTCGGTCGGCCGATCGCTGCGGCCATTCGGGTCGGAGCATCCAGCAAACCCCTTACCTGGTCCTGCGTCATGAACTGCGGCAGGCGCTGGACGAGCTTTGGGAGCGTGAGGTTGCGGATGGGCGATACTTCGACGAGGCCCTCGCGCACGAGGTGCCGATAAAACGAACGCAGAGAGGAAAACCGAAGCTGGATCGTGGCCCGGTCGAACTTTTTCAGGCTGAGGTGGCGCAGGTAGGACCGGAAGTCTTCGCGGCTCAGGGCCGTCCAATCCGGCGGGGCCTGGCGGGATTCAAGGAACCACCGCCCGAAGTGGGCGAGGGCCCCGGCGTAATTCCGTGAAGTGTGGGGCGAGACGTGCCTCTCCGCGGCCAGACGCTGCAGGAAGGCCGCGACGAGCGGATCCTTCTCGGCCGGGATGGGAGCGGGCACGTCTGGCATCGGCCGGAGACTAGATCCGGACACGATTCGGAGCAAAGGTTCGCGGGCCTAATTGCCCGACGCGTCGTTCAGCGACCAGTCATACTCGGTAAACCGGATCTTCGGATCGGATTTCCCAAGGGCCTTCCTCTGCTTTTCGGGCAGAAACGGCCCGACATATTCGACCAAGGTTAGTTTCGACGCCGTGAAGTCGGCGGCAAACCAGTCGAAGATGGGCGAGAGATACAGGGTGCCGTTCTCGAAACGGTTCTTCTCCGACTGCGCGAGGAAACGGCGGCCCTGGTCGGCGAGCTGTTCGTCCAGTTTTGCCCCGGTGAACGGCTCCGTGCGGAGGGGCGGACATCCCTTGGCCGCGCAGACGAGCGCGAAATGGATCCGAGGCTCCGTGTAGCGGGCGCGAAGCATGCCGTGCTCGACCTCGTCCAACGTGATCGTCTTCCCGAAGAGGCGGACGACTTCCTGTTTCCAAGGGGTGCTGAACCATCCGCCGATCTTCTTGATGCTCTTCACGGGGTAGTTGTCCGTGACCAGCTTGAGCGTGGCGGCGTTGTAGACATTGATCAGAAACGCGATCTGGTCGGACTGGGGCCAGGCGTCGAACTGCTTGCGCGAGACGGCGGCCGCCGAATCGAGGAATTCATCCAGCCCACGGCTATCGGCCTTGAGCGCGGCATAACGGACCAGATTGTTCGTGAGGTGTTTCGTGAGGACGCCCGCCAACGAGTCGGTGCAGGGAACCGCATTGGAGCCCGCCGATGTCGCACGGGCCGGCGACACGGCCGCGACTGCCAGGATGAGCATCGTCGCAATTGCGACTGACAAGCGGCGAAACAGTGCCGGAGCTGAGCAAAGCATGGGTGAGCTTGGACGATCCACCGGGCCCGCGCAACGGGCTGGAGGCTTCGATGACCGTGAAATTTGAATCATTTTTTGGCAGGCGAAGATTTCTTCAGTTCGACGAGCTTCGCCTTCAACTGGTCGAAGGAAAACCGGTCGCCGTTGTTCTTGCCCACGTAGCGGAAGACTTCCTTCCCATCGGGCCCAAGCAGGACAAGGGCGGGAAAGTGGACGACCTGTCCGTGGAACTGGTAGCCGTCCGGAATGCCGTAGGCCTTGGCCAAAGCCGCGTTCGCATCCCGGTAGATCGGCGATTCCTTGGCGATGTCGCGGGCCCAGTTCTTGATCTCTTCGTCGGTATCGGGCTTGAGAAACACCTGCGTGACCTCCGGCAACTCGGGAGCCTTCTCCAGATAGGTGTGCGTGTGGCGTAGGCACACGGGACACTCGGTCTTGAGCAGGAAATGAAGCGCCACAAACTTGCCCTTGGCCGACGACAGTTTGAAGGCCTTGCCGCCAACAGCTGAAGGAACGGCGAAATCCTTGGGCGCATCCGCCGCTTGGGCTGTGACAATCGTCAAGCCTACCACCAGCGACGCGGCTACAGCGCGAAGCTGGGCAAATCGAAATGGGTTCATACGCAGGATTAGAGACGCCAACGCCCACTTTATTCCCACCAAAAAGACTTCGAGCCGGACAACCAGACGCAAAGGCCGCCGGAGACCGCCCGGTGATCGCCGCGGTCCTGAAATTCTCAAACTTGAAACAGGATTCCCTCGGCCGACCGCCGTTGACCCTAAAGAATGGCGGGATCGTCGATGGGAGTGAGGCGGTTTCTCACGGCTCGGAACGGAACGGAACCAGCACCCGTTCAGGACAGAATGAATATCCTGTCCCGCAAAAGTGGCGAAGCGCAACTCGCCTATCTCACCGTGGCCGCACTCGCCACCGGCTTGGCCCACGAGGCCTCCGGGGCCGTGATGACTTTGGACTACATCAGGCCGTTCGAGACCGGCGGCGCGCTCCCGGACGCGGGTTCGGGTCCGTATTTGAGGGCGACACTGACGGATACCGGGACTGGAAGCACCTCCGTGGAGTTCAAGTTCCAGGTCTTCAACATGACCTCGGACCCGGGCGATCATCTGAAGAAATGGGCGTTCAACCTGACCGGCAACCAGGCCAAGCTCGATTCCCTCCAGATCAAGGCCAACAGCTTCCAGGTCCTCGCCGGCTCGGTCTCAGCCCCCTATCTGGAGAAGCCCGCCAGCAACCTGGGCGGGGGAAACCCGAACTTCGATTTCGACTTCGACTTCGGAAACCAGAACTTGCAGGAGAACGAATCCGTGAAAATCACCCTTCAACGATCGGGCAACGGCCTCCTTTCGATCTCCGACTTTCTGCAGACCTCAAGCACCCAGCAGGGCTGGTTCTACTCCGGCGTCTTCGCGGCCGGCGATTGCAACAGCTACCATCTCGCGGGTGAAATCCGGCCGGTTCCCGAAGCCGCAACGGTCGGATTCGGCTGCGCCCTGCTGACCGGAACCGTCCTGCTTGAAGTTCGCCGCCGTCAGAAGCGGGGACTCCAACCCGGGGCCTAGGGCAAACGTCAGGGAGTTCTCGCCGAGCGAGCCAGTCCATCAAAATTCCGCGCGCTCCTCTTGGGCAGTCATCGACTGGTTCTCACCGAGCGAGCCGAAGAACACCAAGCCCGTGATGCCGGACTCGATGAGCGCCCAATGATGCGGCTTGGCTCTGATTACTTCCGCTTCGCTTCTTGCAGTTTCTCGTGCTCTGCCACCACCGCGTTCAGTTCACTGGCTGGGTCCAAGCCATTTATCACTTGGATGGCACTCTGGATTGCTTCCAAGTTTTTGGCGGGCTGCCGGACAAGAAGGATACCGTTCTTCTCATTGAAGAAAAGCGTGGCGGGAGGCTCGAACGACATGCCAAGGCGCGCCATCATTTCGCGTAGTCTAACGGAGCCGTCACGCTGGGGATTCGGACCCAACACACGGTCCATCTCAGACTGCATTGTTTTGGGATCTACACGAAAGGTCCTGGTTATCAGCTGAACCTGGCCGGTGCTGCCTACTCCGTCGGACCCTCCTGCCAAGAGCTTTCTGTTCTGCTCTTCAAGCAACGCCACTCTTGCTCCGATAGCCCGCAATCTTTCCACCTCACTTCGCAGCGCTGCCATGTCCGCTAACCTGGAGTTGGCCCGGATGAGATCTTCGTTCACCGCTGAGGCCCGCCGCGTCGCTTCGTCTCGTTCCCGCGTCAGCTCCTCCGTCTTGGCGGCGAGTTCGGTCGTTTGCGCCGCGAACTGACGGACTTCTTCCTTCAGCCGGTTCGCGTGGACGCCTTGGTAGACCCCAACGGCAAGGCTTATGGCGCTGGTGGCGAGGAGGGATTTGGTAAGGGCGGTCATGGCAACGGAGGGAACGGCGGTGGAGACGGCAACCTTGGCTGAGCAGGCTGCAACGGTGAGGGCGAGGGCAGCCGGTGCGGCTTGGACGGCGTTGCCGGAGATCACGGCGCCCAGCGCACCCGCGCCCACGGTCACGCCGCGTTTGGCGAGGAGGGTTCGCAGTTCGTCGACGGCCCGGCTGACGCGTTTCTGGGCCGCATCGTCGCTGACGCCGAGCGCCGCGCCGACGTCGCGCAGGGAACGGTTCTCGAAGTAACGGAGCAGGATGGCGGTGCGGTCCGTGGACGGGAGTTCCGCCATGGCGTCGTCGAGGACGGGCTCCATCTGGCTCCATTCGGATGGCCCGGCATTGAGGGAGTTCAGTTCCATGGCGGTCCTTTCACGGGCGTCGCGGCGGGATTCACGTCGGAGCACGTCCACCGCGTTGCGGCGCGTGGCTTCGTAGAGCCAGGCGGCCAGTTGGGTCGTGGGCTGGAGACGATCCGCTTGGCGGGCCAGCTCCAGAAACGTGGTCTGCGCGATCTCTTCGGCGAGCTGCGGCAGCCGGACTTGGCGAAGCGCGGCCGAATGGACCAGGGCGATATGTCGCCGGACGATCTCGGAGAAAGCCTCCTCCGACCGTTCCCGCCGGTATCGCGCCAACAGTTCGATGTCCGATTCGCTCATCTGCCTGTATCCATCGCCGCCGACCCATGGAATCCGACAAATAATCGGGGACGCGCTCCTCCGCAGCAAGCGGTGCGGTCGGCAACTTCCCCTTTCCTTCCGCCAATTCTGTCTGGAAGACTCCGCGCACCGATCTCAACCCCGTTCCCAATACCATGATCCGCACAACCATTTCTGTTTTCGCACTGGCCGCTGCGATGGCCGCGCCGTCGGCCTTCGCCCATGACGTGGCCGGCGACAAGTCGCACGACCACGAAGCCACCACCACATTGCCGCTGGCCTTCGCCCTGGAAAAGAAGGGCCCCGTCCCGGCGCCCAAAGCCATCAAGCCAGCCGCCGGACTCAAGGTCACCGGGCAGGGGTTCTGGAAGTTCGTGGCCGCGCCCGAGCTCGTTCCCGTTCCCACGGAAGCGCAGTCGAAGCTCAAGCCCGCCCACGGCACGCTGATCGTCGACAAGGAAACCGACACGGTCTACTGGGGGCTGCAGTCGGTCGGCTGGATCGCCTTCAGCAACAAGCTGACGCAGTCGTGGATCGTCCAGGGCGATCCCGTCATGGCGAAGGGCAACCTGCACGGCGCGGACATCCTTCCGCGCAAGGGCAAGCGCCCGCTCATCGCCGCCGCGGACAACATGACCGGCCAGATTTATCTGACGGACACTTCGTTCCAGAAGGCCGAGATCCTGCGCATCCCCGAAGGCCAGCCCTACGCGGACAAGAAGGGTTTCGCCCCGACGGATGTCGCCTTCACGGGCGAGAACCAGCTCTGGGTGACGGACGGTTACGGCAAGGCGTGGTTCATGCCCGCTTCGATTTCGCCCCTGAAGTATGAGGAGAAGTATTTCGGCGGTAAGAAATTCTCCGGCACTCCCCACGGCATCACCTATGACCCGCGCGACAAGTCGATGCTCGTGTCGGCCCGTCCCGAGGGCTTGGTGAAACGTTTCGACCTGAAGCATGAGCACGTCCATGACATCGAAGGACTGCCGCCCGGCAGCATTGTCTGCGACATCGATGTCTGGGGCGACTACGCCCTCGCTCCCTGCCTCGACGGACCCAACCGGAGCAACGGCCCGATCTACATCATCAACCTCAAGAAGAGGACCGTCGTCTCCACGCTCAAGGTGAAGGACGATCTCGGCTACGATCTCGCCCTCCACATCCACGACGCCTGCTGGTATGTCACGGGCAAGGGCTCGAAGCAGGAAGTCTATGTGCTCTTCACCAACTGGAACCCTGGCGGCATCGGGGCGATCAAGCTGGTGAACATTCCGGACTGACCCATTGGACCATCGATCTGAGACGCCCGCGGCTTCGGCTGCGG
>JAYUUX010000013.1:0-3365 GCA_043754645.1 Verrucomicrobiales bacterium
GCCGCCGGAGGCAACGCCGACCTGCTGGTCGAACATGCCAGGAAGTTTGGCGTCGCTCAAGTCTCGATCAACGATCCGTCCAAGGTCACCGGAGTGAAGGCCGCCTTGGGCTCGTCGGCTGACGTCTCGTGCGGCACCGAAGGGCTGCTCAAGCTCGCCACCCTTCCCGAGGCCGACATCGTCCTCATCGCCATCGTCGGCACCGCCGGGCTTCAGCCCGCGTTGGCCGCGATCCGCGCGGGTAAGGACATCGCCGTGGCCTCGAAGGAGATCCTCGTCATGGCCGGCGAGACCGTGATGTCCGAGGCGAAAAAGCACGGCGTCAGAGTGCTCGCGGTAGACAGCGAACATTCCGCGATCTTCCAGTGCCTCGACGACAAACCGCCGGCGTCGGTCCGCAACCTTTGGCTGACCGCATCCGGCGGGCCATTCCGCGACAAGCAGCTTTGGCCGAAAGAAAGTTTCGCCGGCATCACGGTCGAAAAGGCCCTCAAACACCCGAGCTGGGTCATGGGCCGGAAGATCACGATCGACAGCGCTACGCTCTTCAACAAGGGGCTTGAAATGATCGAAGCCCGTTGGCTGTTCGACATCGAGATGGCGCGTGTGCAGGTCGTCGTCCATCCCCAGAGCATCGTCCATTCGATGGTGGAATTCATCGACGGCTCGATCATCGCGCAACTCTCGACGCCCGACATGTGCCTGCCCATCCAGTATGCGTTGACCTATCCGCGCCGGATGAAGAGCGACCGCGTCCAGACGAATTTCCCCGCCATCGGCACGCTGACCTTCGAACAGCCTGACGTGGAACGATTCCCCGCCCTCCAACTCGCCCGACGGGCAGGCGATGTCGGCGGGACGCTTCCAGCTGTGTTGAACGCGGCCAACGAGGTCGCTGTCGACTTGTTCGTGAACCGCCGCATCGGCTTCCCGGGCATAACCGCCACCGTCACCCGGGTGATGGAGGCCCACCAGATCGTCGACCACCCGTCGCTAGACCAGATTCTGGCCGCCGACGCGTGGGCCCGCCGGGAAGCATCCCGCTAAGCAGGTTGCCGCCCGGCCAGACGCCCGTTAGCTTCCCGCCAACAGAATTCATCCGTGGAAAACATCCTCAACAACATCTACATCGCGGTCGTCGTCATCCTGCTCTTCGGCGCCGCCATTTTTGTCCACGAATACGGCCACTACTGGGTGGCCCTCCGCCGCAAGCTGAAGGTGGAGGAGTTCGCGATCGGGTTCGGGCCGAAGCTTTTTTCCTGGCGCGCCAAGAACGGCGTCCTCTGGTCGATCCGCGGCATCCCCGCCGGTGGTTTCGTGAAGCTGCCGCAGATGGTCACGTCGGAAGCCATTGAAGGGAAATCCGAGGAAGAACTTCCTCCCATCACGCCGCTATCGAAGATCCTCGTCTCTGTCGCCGGCCCCTTCATGAACGTCGTCTTCGCGTTCGTCATCGCCACGGTCATCTATTTCATCGGCCTGCCGGTTCCTGCGAACGACCCGATAGTCGGCCGTCTCAAACCCGATTCGGAAGCGGTCAAGGCCGGGTTTCTCGAAGGCGACCTGATCACCCAGGTCGAAGGCAAAGCGGTCAAAAACTGGATGGATGTCCACCGGCTCACCGCGCTGGCCCTGACCAACCGCATCGCGCTCGAAGTCGACCGGGGCGGAACGAAAAAAGTCCTCCACCTTGACGCCAAGTTGAGCGAGGTCATCGGCGGAAAATATCTCGACCTGCCCTCCAAGGAAAAGCCGGTGGTCGGTTCCGTGGACAAGGAGATGCCCGCCGGAATCGCCGGGATTCTTCCGGGCGACAAGATCATCTCCTTCGCCGGCGTCAGCGTCTCCAGCCAGGAAGACCTCATCGACATCGTTTCCAAGAGCGAAGGCCGCTCCAGCACGGCCATCATCGAGCGGGCCGGACAGCCTATGAGTTTCCAGCTTACTCCGAAGTATGATCCTGAAAACAAACGTGGCCGCATCGGCGTCGGCTTCGCCATCGGCACGTTGAAGGTCCAGAAACCCGGCCCCCATCCGTGGGATCAGATCACCGGAGTCTGGGATCAGATGGTTCGCACGATCAAAGCCCTGGTCTTCTCCAGCCAATCCGGCGTGAAGGCCAAGGATCTCAGCGGCCCGGTCGGGATCCTCTCAGTCCTAGCCATCCAGGCGAACACCGACTACCGCCTCGCCCTGAGCTTCCTCGTCCTGCTGAACATCAACCTGGCCGTTCTCAACATGCTCCCGGTCCCTGTGCTTGATGGCGGGCATATCTGCATGGCCATCTTGGAGAAGATCCGTGGCAAGCCCCTCAGCGTCCGCCTGATTGAGATCACCACCTCGGCCTTCGCCATTCTGCTGCTTTCGTTCATGGCCTACGTCACGTTCTTCGACGTGAAACGGTTCCCTCTTTTCAAGGCGATGTTCGGCGCGGAAACCCGCATTGAGCAGGCGACCAATGCTCCGGCCGCCGACAAGCGCTGACGCACGCACCGCTGATTTTCCGTTTGTCGGCCCGCCAAGAAGCTTCAATTTAGGCCTCTGCGATGAACTATTGCCATTCGCCGTATTCCTTCAGTCGCCGCGTGAGCCGCGAAGTCGTCGTCGGTGATCCCGCCAATGGCGGAGTCGTCATCGGTGGCGCCCACTCCGTGGTGAAGCAGTCCATGCTCACCTGCGATACGATGGACACCGCGCTCAGTGTGAAGCAGACGCTGGAACTCGTAGCGGTCGGCTGCCAGATCGTCCGCATCACCGCACCGACGGTGAAGGACGCCGCCAATCTGCAGAACATCGTCCGCGAATTCCGCACGGTCGGTTGCCACGTCCCCATCGTCGCCGACATCCATTTCAAGCCCGACGCCGCCATGGAAGCCGTGAAGTGGGTCGAGAAGATCCGCATCAACCCCGGCAACTACGCCGACTCGAAGAAGTTCGCCGTCAAGGAATACACCGACGAGGCCTACGCCGCCGAACTGGCCCGAATCGAAGAGCGCTTCACCCCTCTCGTGCTCGAATGCAAACGCCTCGGCCGCGCCATGCGCATCGGCACGAACCACGGTTCCCTCAGCGACCGCATCATGAACCGCTACGGCGATTCGCCGCTCGGGATGGTGGAAAGCGCGCTGGAGTTCGCCCGGATCTGCCGGAAGAACGGCTTCCACAACTTCGTCTTCTCGATGAAGTCGTCCAACCCCAAGGTGATGATCGAGTGCTACCGCCTGCTCACCGCACGGCTGGACAAGGAGGGGCCGGATTGGAACTACCCGCTGCACCTCGGCGTCACGGAAGCCGGCGAAGGCGAGGACGGCCGCATCAAGTCGGCCATCGGCATCGGCTCCCTGCTCTGCGACGGAGTGGGCGAC
>JAYUUX010000014.1:0-11939 GCA_043754645.1 Verrucomicrobiales bacterium
CTTCTCCGGTCCGCCGGCGAAGCCGGCCGTGTTGTTCCAATCGACCACGGACGAGCCGGACCAGATGTCGCCCTGTTCATCCTGCCGGATCGCGTCGGGGAGCTGCTTCCAGTGGAAGAGATTGGTGCTGATCGCATGGCCCCAGGTCATGTTGCCCCACTGGTTGCCCTTGGGGTTGTGCTGGAAGAACAGGTGCCATTCGCCACCGTAGTGGACGAGGCCGTTCGGATCGTTCAGCCAGTTGCTGCGGGAGGTGAAATGGAACTGGGGACGAAGCAACTCACTGTAGACTTCCACAGCGGTTGCAATACGTGCCGCACCCAGGAACGCGGCCAGTAAAACGAGGACTCGCACGCCGAAAAGATGCCGGACAGGCCAGCCAACCACCAGTGGGGTTTGTCCCCAAATAGGAAAGACCGTGCGGAAATCATCCACACCCGAGATGTTCAGCCACGCGGGCTTTGAGCAGGGAAACGAGCTCTTCATCCATGAAGCCGTAGGAGTCCTCGATGTGAAGGCATCTCACCTCACGATCGGCCAGGGCCTCGGGGAAACGCCCACCCAGGATCTCCACGTGGCGCTTCTCCATCACGAACACCCAATCGGCCCAAAGCAGGTGGCCCTCGTTCACCTTGATCCGAGCCCGGGGAGAAGTGCCCGCGCTGCGGACCTCGAGGCCGGGCCGGTTCTTGAAGACCTCCTCGGCCGTCCGGCTGCGCCACTGGTTGCGGCTGCAGATGAAGAGGAGGCGGAGCGGTTCGGTCACTGGCCGGAATTGGACCGCTCGGCTTCCAGCTTACGCCGGGTGGACGCGATCACAGCGCGGATGAGTTCCTGGTTCTCCTCGGCCTTGGACTCGAGTTGGCGTTCCAGTTCGGTGATGCGCTGTTCGTAGGCGCGGAGCCTGTCGTGCAACGGCGCGTGCAGGCGCATGAGCCTTTCCTCGAAACGCGCCATCTCAAGCTCCGCCTGCCGCTGGTGGTCGATCATCGAGGACCGCTGCGCCAGCAGGCGCTGGAAAATCCCGAGGCTAAGCCATTGCGCCAGTTGCGGCATCAGGCCGGGCGGCAGCGCGCGATTGCCGGGGGAGGCCATTGGCGAACCCGGGCGGAGAACGTTGCGTTGAAGGCCCATTGAACGCGCCGGCCGCCTGCGAGACCGGCGGATCAGGATGGCGGCAACGATGATGAATGCGACGGAGCCTCCCGCGACCAGCCAGCGGGTCGTCCGGCGTTCCTCGTCGGCCTGGGCCGCAGTGCGCGCGAGTTCTTCCTGGAGCCGAAGCGCGTCCGCCTCGCTGCGACGACGGGCTTCGACGGATTCCGCCAAACGCCGCTCGGTCTCGGCACGGATGGAGATCTCGTCCAACGCCAGCTTCAGCCTGTCATCGATGCGTTGACCCGCACGGACGATGATCTGGCCCGGCTCGAACTGCTCCGCGGTCCAAAGCCCGGCGGTGATCTTGTCGCGGGCCTGGCGGGTGAGTTCGGCGTCGAACTGGCAATTGCCCCGCACGAAACCCGCGAGGAACCGCCCGATCGCCTCGTCGCCCGCGCTTGTCTCCAGGTCAAGCCGTGCGCGTGACAGCGCGACGATGTTCGTCCAGACGAATGGCCGCGCATCCTCCAGCGCGGAGGCGAGGTCGCGCGCCACATAGCGGACGCTCGCGGGGATCAGCCGGATTTCGGGACCGTTGGGCCGGCCCTGCTCCGGCAAACTGTCCGGGCGGATCACACGCGTCATGGCCTCGCGTAGCTGGGCGGCGAGGACGTCTTCGTAGCGTTTTCCGTTATCACCCGATGCCCAGACCCGGGCCAGATTGGTGGATACCGGCAGGCCGCCGATCCGGCGGGCAGTCCGTGCGACGAGTTGGCCGAAGCGCGGGTTGTCCAACTGGGACGACAGCACGAATCGCTGGCCGTAGTCGCGCTCGACCACGTCGAGGAAGGCCGCGCGCGACGCGGCGAACGATTCACGGAAGGCCTTGTCCGTTTCGGCCGCGGTGCCGGCGTAGAAGCGGTAGAACGGCTGCACCCGCTGCAGTTCCTGCCGCAACCGGTCGGCGTCGCCGTCCGGGTTTGCGATCGTGATCCGGAAAGGCGCGACAATGTTGGTGGCCGCGATGTCGCCGGACCGGAACGGAGCGGCCGACACGCTGGCCGCGTGCAGACGGAACAGGAACGTGGCCAACGCATAAACGACTGCGCCCCGACGTCCCAGCAGAGGCAGGCTGGAGAAAAGTGCTTTTACGGAGGCGGAGCGTCCGTTGCCCGTTTCCCAGAGACAAGGCGAAAGCTGAGCCGTGTGAATTCCAAAAGAACTGGGAATAGGCGGGGCCGCCCGCAGTTCTGACGTGGGATCGCGGCAAGCCCGCTGCCTTCCAGAAACAAACCATGAGACCATCCCAAGCCCTTTTGTTCGCCGCCTGCGTGGCGGTCCTTTCATCCAACGCCCATGCGTCCGGCAGCTACTCCGCGCGTCCGCCCCGTGTGCCCGACAAGGCCGAAGCGGGTGCCATGTCCGAAAAGCAAAAGACGGCCCTCGGGCTCCAGGTCTTCAACGACCGCGCCAAGCTCGTGGCCGATGGGGACATGGCCGCGCAAAAACCACGCCTCGCGAAGCTCCAGGCCATGCTGCCGGCCGATGTCGCGGCCAAGAAGGAGCTGACCAAGTTCGCCGGCAAGCTCACCGCCGACCAGATCGCCGCCCTCGAACACTACGTCATGACCCGCTTCGGCCAGAAGTAACCGGCCGACCCTTCAATTCAAAAGAGAACACGCCCCATCCATGAAACGCTTTTCCATGTCCCTACTCGCCCTCGGCGCGACCGTCGGCACCACATTCGCCCAATCCGCCTGGCTTCCGGCCGAAGGCGAACTGCTCCTAACCCCGGGCTACACCTTCTTCACCTTCGACAAGTTTCTCGTCGGCAAACAGCAGGTAACCGCACTGAAGGACAACGGCGCCCGCTGGAACCAGCATGCCGGCTACATCAGCACCGAATACGGGGTGACGCCGAAGCTCGCCGCCGACCTCACACTGGGCTACGTGCGCGCCGACACCGGCGACTTCGCCGGCTTCGGACGCACTTCGACCGACGGCCTCGCCGACACGTCGATCGGGCTTCGCTACCAGTTGTTGAAGGAAGGCGAGTCCGGCAACGCCTGGACGCCGACCGTCGCGGTCCGCGTGGGCGCGATCATCGAGGGGACCTACAAGGTGGACTACGCCGCTCCGTTGAACATCGGGGACGGGGCGTCGGGCTTCGAGACCTCGCTTCTGTTCGGTAAACAGGTCGGGGATTCCGGCTTCGGACTCTTCGGCGACATCGGATACCGCTGGCGATCGCAGGATGTGCCGGAGGACATCTTTGGCTCGGCCGGAGTCTTCCAACGCCTCGGCGGCTTCACGCTGAGCGTCGCCTATCGCCACACGCAGGGCTTGAGCGGCGGCGACATCGGCGGCCCGGGCTTCGGTGCGACATACGGATTCCCTCAGGTGCGCGAGATCAGCCAGCTGATCGAAGGCGGCCTCGGCTACACCGACAAGGGCGGTCGGACCTACCAGTTCACGGTCGCGCAGAAAATCGCCGGTCGGAATACGGGCGAGAAGTTCGTCCTCGGCTTTGCGGTCACACTTCCCTTCCAGCTTGGGAGGTAACACGAAGGTTTGAGCGCCGGGGTCCGGGACTGGGTGGACGGATGCGGTTGTTCCTCCGCCTCCGGGTTGGTTCAGCCGGACCCCGGCGTTTTCTCATCCTTGGAACGGTTCTTCAGAGGTCGGATCCAATCCCAAACAGCGGCGCCGAGGATCACCCCGAACTCCACGGGTCGCACCCAGACGGGATGCGCGAAGGGGTCCAGATTCTCGAGGCCGAGATTCCTGCCGGTGCAATAACTCAGCGTCACCATGACGAGCGCGGCCACACCCGCCCGTGTCGGGTTCAACGCCACGAACGGCCAAAGCCACAGGGCATACCAGGGATTGATCGTGGCCGAGAGCAGGAGGAATCCGCCGAAGATTGTTCCGCCCGGCGGAATCAGCGACCTCCACCTCGGGTCGCTTGGCATCCTCTTCATCCAATGCCACGCCACCGCCAACCAAAGAATGGCGAACGCGATGAAGCAGATCAGGCGCGCGGCCGGTTGCCCGACCATGAGATCGATGAGCGCGAACAGACCTGAATTGAACTCCCAGCCGGTCGCCATCGTTCGCAACGAGGCGAACTCCGCGTGACCGCCATTCCAGAGAAACGGCGTGTAAAGGACGACCAACGTCACCACGAAAGCTGCCCATGCGCGCCATCCGGACCTCGCCAGGACAAACGGCGCCACCAGCCAGCCGAAAACCTTTGCGCCTCCGCTCGCGGCGGCGAGCACGCCCGCAAGCCATGGTGGACGAACCCTCCATGCCAATACCATCAGGGCCACGCCCAGCATGTCCGGATGCGCGTTGAACGACGACTCGGCCACGGCGAGCGGACACCACGCCAGCAGGAGGAACCCCGCATCCGACAGCTTCTTCCTGAGCGCCACCATCAGCCCCAGCTCCGCGCCGATGAGCAGCAGCTTCCACGGCCACAACTGGCCCGGCGCAATCGTGTAGGCCAGGGCAAAACCCAGTTGGCAGACGGGACCGTAGACTGTCGGGAGCTCGGGGTTGTTGATCTGGTCGAGCACACGTTGGAACCGTGGTTCGACGGAAGAGTCCTGGAAGAATTCCGCGGGAGCCTTGCGATAGGGATCTCCCGTCAGCGCGAAGACACGACCATCCCAGAGGAAGCGGTGGTGGTCATCCTCCAGCACGGGTTCCGCGACAAGTCCGCACAGCCGGAACGCCAGCGCTCAAGCCAGAACGCAACCCGGCTCGAAGCTGCGCCTCACCGCGCGCCAGGCCACGGCGAGGAGGATCCATCCGGCAACATGCGCGCCCAACCACCAGGCCAGTTTGCCCGCTTCGGGGGACTGATGGCTCCGCCACGCCAGCGCTCCCCAGCAGGCCACGGTGAGAAGACCCGCGACATGGAACCACGGGGCCTGTTTTGAACCGTCTGGAAACTCTCGACCGATCGTCATCCCGCTTCGGATGCCCAGCCGGCTCTCGCCTTCATCGCGGCATCATCGCGGATCCGTCGGGTGGCGTTCAGCCGCCACCAGAGCATCCGCGCGAGCATGCTGAGGATGCCTTTCCCGGCGCGCAAGGTTCCCAAGAAATTCCCGGAGATCTTGGACTCGCCGGCTGAGCGCGGATGATACCCGACCGGAAGTTCGACGATCGCGCAGCCCAGCTCCATCGCCCGCACGTGCATCTCGACATTCCAGCCGAACCCCCGGTCCGTCAGCCGCATGTCGGCCAACGATCTGTGCCGGACCAAGCGCAGCGAACCCATGTCGTGGAAACGGCGGCCCCAGCCGATGGCCAACGCCGAGGAGGTCACGCTGTTTCCCAACCGCTGCATCGGCCGGAGGTGGCGCCGTGAAACGGCCGTCGCCGTCCGGTCGCCGATGACGAGGTCGGCCCCGCCGTCGACGGCCGCCTGCCATTGGCGCGCCTCCGCGGGAGTCATCCGGTCGCTTCCGTCCGCCGAGCTGAAGATCACCCATCGGAAATCCGCGGGCCAGTTCTCCAAGCCGCGCCAGGCCGCCGCGCCGTAGCCGCGCAATCCCTCCCGCACCACCTCGGCTCCGTGGGCCATCGCCTCGGCCGCCGTGTCGTCGGTGCTCCCGTTGTCGACGACCCGGACCCGGTCGGCGCCAAGTTCCCGCCAGCGCTGGATCGTCCGGCCAATCGATGCGGCTTCATCGAGCGCCGGGATCACGACGACGGTTTCGGACAAGAAAGGAACCAACGGCGGCAACAGGCATGGCACTTTGCGGGAAGTCATTCCCAGTCCGAGCCGTGGGCTGGCCGGAACATTCCCGAGATTCCCCGGGAATAAACGCCCGACGAACCGGCTCCCACCCCGTGAGCGCAGCTGCGGGCAATGAAGCCGATTCGTTGGTGGTGGAGTTTTACGCTCCGCTCTACCGGTTTGCGTTCAGCCTGTGCGGCAGCCAGGCGCCGGCGTCCGACCTGACCCAGGAAACGTTCTACCGCTACCTCACCTCCGGAGGCGCCATCCGCGATCCATCCAAGGTAAAAGGCTGGCTCTTCACGACGCTTTACCGCGAGTTCCTGAGATCCTACCGCCGCAACGCGCGTTTCCCCCATCTGGAGATTGAAGAGGTCGAATCCGACCTGCCGCAGGTCGAGGCCGCTGACATGGAACAGATCGACGGCCAGCTCGCGATGGACGCGCTGCTGGAAGTGGACGAAGTCTACCGGGGGCCCCTCAGCCTCTTCTATCTGGAGAGCCTGTCCTACACCGAGATCGCGGCGATGCTCGAGATCCCGGTCGGCACGGTGATGTCCCGGCTGTCGCGGGGGCGATCGCACCTCCGGCAGATATTGAAAAACCGCCTTTCGGCCGAAGACCGGAAAGTGATCCCGTTGGGAAACCGGACTTCCGGACGCTCCTGACCCATGCACATGAACCGAACCCAAGCCATGTTCATCCTTGGAGCCTGTCCGCCCGGACCATGGCCGACGGATGATGCCCAGGTAGCCGAGGCGCTCGCCTTTGCGGAATCCGATCCGGAGCTGCAGGCCTGGCTCGCCGAGACCCGCACGTTCGACGCGGCCATGGCCGAGCGGCTGCTCTCCATCGAGCCTCCGGCCGATCTGCTCGACTTGATTCTCGCGGGTCGACGGGCCACGCCCACCCCTGTGCAGCCGAGGCGCTGGCCAATGCGGACCGTGCTGGCTTTGGCCGCCACCATCGCGCTTCTCATCACCGTTCCGGCGGCGTGGATCAATTGGTCTCCGAAAACCGACGCCGCCGCGTTGCGCAGGGATGCGGCTATTTTCCTCTCGGAGAAATGGCAGCACGACTTCGACTACCCGGAGTCCAGCTTCCCGAAGATCCGGGAATGGGCCGCCCAGCAATCCTTTCACGCCCGGCTCGAGGCACCGGCAGGCTTGGCAAACTCGCACACCTACGGTTGCAAGGTCTTCAAGTGGCGCGGCCACACAGCGACGCTCGTCTGTTTCGTTCCGGAAGGAAAAGGCCAGGTGGTCCACATCATCAGCGTCGATCGTTCGGCGCTGCCGACGGACGGATCGACCTCGCCTGAGCAGCGGCAACTCGCCAAAGCGGGGGAGTGGAACACGGCGACCTGGCACCAAGACGGCCGAAGCTACGTCGCGCTGACCCAGCTGGCTCCCGAGACGCTTTCGCAGATCCTTGCCGTCAAATCGCTCTGATCCGGAACGATGCGGTCCAAGGTAGGGCGGGCTTAAAACCTGCCCCGAGCTGGCCGTGGTTTTCCCATGAACCAACGTCCTGATAAGCCTGCACAGTCTGGTTCGATGCCGTGAGCGCCGTGGGCGGGCAAGATTCCCGCCCTACCGGGCGGCAGCCGCTTCGAGGCTGCATTCCCAATGCATCGTTCCGGCTGATCACCGCAGCCGAACGACGAGCGAATAGAATCCGACGGGAGGCAGCGTCGCCGGATCGATCAGGACGGTGAACTCGTCGCCGTTGCGGCTTGCGGCCACCGCGATGTCGCTGAAGGGGAGCGAGAGGCTGCCGGCAACCCGCAGCGCGAAGACCATCTCGTCCATGTAACGCGCCGGCCAGGTCCACCGGACGGCGATCAGCCCGTTGGGCAGACGCACCGCCCGCATCCTCGGACGCTCGAAGCGTGCGGCCGCGGGAACGGGCACGCTCAATCCGTCGACCGGATCGGTTCCGTCGATCATCTCCTGGAAGTCCTGATACCCGTCGCCGTCGGTGTCGGCGAAGGCGTCGCCGCGGCCGCCAAAGAACGCGCGTTCCCACGAATCGATCAGCAGATTGCCATCGGTGTCGGGGTCGCTGGCGACTGGCGTTGCGAGCAACGCGACGGAGACGACCTCGAGCGGATTCGTCACGCAGCCGGACGGGACTTCGAGCGCGGCTTCCGCGTCGATGTAGGCCGTGACCAGCATCTCCGATCCCGGCAGCAGCGCGAACGCCTGCGGGAAAGTGAACGGGGCACCGGTCGGATCCAGGAGCAGGTGGGGCACCAGGGTGAGGATCTGCTCGACGAGCTGAACGCCCGGCGAACATTCCGATGAACGCAGCCTGACGATGTGGTTGGTAACGGGGCGCGATGGAACTGAAGCCAGCAGGTTGCTGACGCCGACGCGGGCATTCGCGAGCTGGCCTCCGTTTAGCGCGGCCACGGCGGCGTAGTTCGAGTGGAGCACACCCGACCGGATGAAATCGCGCAGGACATCCGCCGGCAACGGATAGACCCCGGGCGCGGCGTTGTTGGACTGGCTGTTGATCCGGAAAACTTCGCCGACCAACGTCTTCAATTGGGAGACGCCAGTGAGGAGCGAGTTGGCAACATTCGTGTCGAGCGTCTCGTGGATCGTCTTCAGGCGGTAGCCGGGAATGGAATCATTGACGCGGTGTTCGACGGAGAGGAGCGACGCGAGCGGGGGATTCGTCCGGCCAATGTCCGAAACGCGGCCCGGGAAGAGCGTCAGGTTGGTCGCCCAGACATTGCTCCGGAGCACGAGGAGATCGGCGACTTTCTTTTCCGTGAGCAACGCCGCGAGCGTGTTGAACCGCTGGAAATCCACGGCGAGCGACTGCGGCGGAGTGTTCGTGGCGAGGAACGTGGCGGAGGCCAGCCAGTTCGAGGCGTCGCGCGAGTCGTTGGTGCCGGAGTAGACGTTCGAAACGACGAGCGTCGAGACCTTCGGGACCGGCAGGAGGGCGAGCAGCTCCGGACCAATGCGCGTGTCGCTGTTGGTCGTCTCGATGTCGAAGTGCGGTTCGGTCACGAGCGAAAGCAGGCGGGTGGAGGCGTCGGCCACCACGTTGCTGAAACGCATCGCGCGTTCCGCCGGCAAGTCGACCGGGCCCTCGCCCATGAAAATTCCCGCCGGGGAGTGGAGCCGGACCAGCGTGCCGATCTCCGCCTTCACGACCTTGTCCTGGAAGTAGTCCCGGGGTTGCGGACGCGCTTCGAGCAGGAAGCCGGATTTCAAAGTGATCGGTGCCGAACCCGTCGCGGGCTTGCTGGCGGCGTTGAGCGGATCGGTGCCGTAGACCAGTTCCTCGAGGTCGCTCCAGCCGTCGCCGTCGCTGTCGGGACCTCCCAGGGGATTCAGGCCCTTGGCGAGTTCCACGTAGTCGGGGATGCCGTCGTTGTCGGAGTCGCGCGTGCCTTGGAGCGTCTGGATCTGATAGGCGGCCGTGCGGATCGCCGAACGGGTCGTGCCCGCCGCCGGACGGCCGTAGGCGAGGACGGTGGTGTTCGACGCGACGATGAACGGCGCGGTATATTGGCGCCAGTTGCCCGCGTCGTTCAGGCGATACCAGATCTGGTGCGTCGCATCGGCGGTGCTCAGGGAAACGCTGGTCGCGCGGTCGTAGACGCCGGGTGCCGGATCGAAACGCACTTCGCTGACGACGCTTCCAAGCGGTGCCGTCAGACTGAAGACGGACATGAAGTTCGACCGCTGATTGGCCATGGCGAACGTGCCGCCAACAGGCACGGAACCAAGGCTCACCGTCGAAGGTCCGGTCACACCCAATGTCGGCCCGCCGTAGTTTTCGCGCGTCGCAGAAATCGCCGCTCCGAGCGTCGGTGCGGACGACCAGTCGCCGGCGTTCAGGCTTTGGAGCAGACCGGGCTCAGGAGCGACGAACGGCTCAGACTTGAAGACCATCACGTTGCCCTGGCCCGCAAAAGTGTCGAGCGACGGCAGCGTGACTGCGGCGCCGTTGGTGTAGGCGGAACCGTTCCATCGGATCGGCCGCATGGTGGTGGTGCGTCCCGTTCCGGCGGGTCCCGCGAAACTCATGAAGCCGTGTCCGCCAAGGGCGAGCCCGCCGGTGAAGGCTTCTCCGGGAACCGCATTGGATCGGGAGAGGAGCGACGGCGGGTTGGTTGAACCGTCGTAGGCGTAGACGGACTGGGTCAGCCCTGCGGCGTGGATCACCAGCAGTCGGGACGCGCCGGTGCCGGGCAGAAGGAACACCTGACCGACCGCCGCATCCAGCGGGAACGTGGTCGCCGCGCCGAACGTGTAGCCGCCGACGACCTCGTTGACCGGGACGCGGACCAAGTTCGAGACGCCCGGCTTCCAGTGGACGAAGCGCCAGAGGTTGCTGGCCGTCTCAAGTTTTCCGGCAAGAAAGTCCGAACCGGCCGGGAACGTCAGCGAGGCGGAGGGCAGGAGTGAGGCGGCGTTGTTGCTGGAGACGAGGAGCGTGTCGTTGACCGTTCCCCGGAGGACGACGGCGGAATGCAGCGGCTGCGCGTCCTTCGTCCGCACGGCATTCGCGCGAGCGGTCGGGCCGGAGACAATGCCTGCGGCGAGTCCGGTCAAAGCGGAGCCCGAGTTGCGGAGGGTCGTCTGCCAGTTCGCGAGCGAACCGTTCCAGATCGATCCCAGGTAGACGTCGTCCATCAGCGGATCATTCCCGGCGCCTCCGATGTCGATCGCGGTGAGCGTCGTCGGTCCGGTGTTGGTGAGATGACGTTCCGCCGGAAGCCACGGAGCGGTGGACGACGCGATGGAGAGGAGCTGGACCCGGTTCGCGTAGGGCGAGACCGCCGCGAGCGCGTCCCGGGATGTGCTGAGGAGACGGCCGCTTGTGAGGGAGGTGATATTCGAGAATCCGGAGCTGGCAGGGGACATCCAGACGTAGGCGTTGACCGAGGTCTGCAGCGCCACGCGGAAGGAGCCGGTGGGTTTGTCGAGCACGACGAGGTCGTCGCGCGAGTCCCCGTCGAAATCGCCCAGGGTGAAGAACTCCGTGGGCGATTCGTAGGCCCAGCGTTCGACGGCCGAGACGTCGATGGCTGTCGAGAGGACGGCGAGAGCGCAGGCAAGAAGGCGGGTTTTCATTCTGTCACCTCGATTTCTCCCGCGGGAACGATCTCCTCGATCTCGTGGTTGGTCTTGAAGCGGACAAGCGTGTAGCGGTAGCGCGCGCCTCCGACGACGGGCTGGGTGTCCCGGATCATCAGGTTGGAAAGACGCTGCTGACCGGACGGCCGGAGAACGGTGAAAGGATCTCGCAGACGCAGGTAGTTCACGCTGGGTGGGGATTCCTCATCGAGATGGATCTTCTCGATCAGGGGCGTCACCTGCAGCACATCGCCGGAAACGATCGGGAAGCGCGGATTGGCCACCTGCTGCCGGTAGGCGACGAACGGGAAGATGCTCCGCCCGAGTTGGTCGGTCGAAGTGAACGTGTCCGGCTTGGACACCTGAATATCCGTGCACGTATGGACCTGCTCGATCTCGGTTTGGCCGACGATGATCCCGATTCCTTCGAAACAGTTGTCGTCGACGATCTGCCTCAGCCCCAGCGCGGGGGTGTAGGTGTTCGCCGCCGGGAGCGGCAGGGCGCGGGCGGGCCAGGCGACCTGGGGCACAAGCATGATCTTCTCAAGTGCTCCGGTGAAGTCCTCCTCGTTGCTGAGCGGACCGCGGTTTCCGTGGATGTCGACGGCGCGGACGAGCACGGCGACGGTCTTTCCGGCCTCGGTCGTGGCGGAGACGTTGAAGAGGTCGTTGGTGCCAAACAACGCACCGACCCTCGGTGTCCGGTAGGTCTTGTAGCCGGTCGTTTCCGAAACCGGGACGGCCAACGTGCGGAAGCCGAAGGCTCCGCCGCCCACAAGTGCCGTCGGAAGCGCGGGCACCGGCGTCAGCAGCGCCGAAGTGATGACCGCGTCTTCGCTGATCAAGACCTCGAAGTGGTCGATGCCGGGCGTCGGGCAGAACCACGACAGGTTCATCTGCGCGCCGAAGATCGTCACCGATGAGCCCAAGACCGGCGACTGTTGCGGGGCCGGAATCGAACCCGCCACGGGCACGCACGGTTCGAG
>JAYUUX010000015.1:0-2639 GCA_043754645.1 Verrucomicrobiales bacterium
ATAGTCGTTGCGAAGCAGGTCATTCCAGAAACTCAGCCAGTGCTCGGCGTAGCGGCGGTCGTCGGCGAGCAGGCGCGCGACCAGGCGCTCGCGTTTGTCCCGGGTGCGGTCGTTGAGAAACGCGTCCAATTCCCCCGGCTCGGGCAGAAGGCCGACGAGATCGAGGTGGGCCCGACGCGCGAACACCCGGTCATCCACGGCGCCACCGGGCCGGACCTTGTTCGCCTTGAAGTAGGGCGCCAACAGGACGTCGATCGGGTTCTCGCCGGCTTTGGCTTTGGGCAGGACGACTTCGGTTGGCTGGAGATTTCGCGGAGGCTGCTTCGCGAAGGAAATCCCCTTCGGCCACGGAGCCCCTTGGTCGATCCACGCACGCAGGAGTCCGACCTGTTCGGCGCTCAGCTTGCCGCCTTTTTTAGGCATGACGCTGTCGGGTTCAAGCCCGGCGACGAGGTGGATCAGATAGCTGTCGCGGCTCTTGCCGGACACGACGGCTTTGCCGGAATCCGATTCGCCGAGCAGCAGGGCGCGGTCGTCGAGGCGGAAGCCGCCCTTGTCGTGGCCTCGGCCGTGGCATTGGAGGCACTTCTTCTCGAGGATCGGCTGGATGTCGCGGGCGAAGTCGACTGGCTTGGCGGCGGCGGGCGGGAGTTTGGCGAGGTCTTCGGGCGAGACCTTGGCCTCGGCGGAGGACAAGCCGGCGACGGCCAGAGCAATGGACAGCCAACGTTTCATGAGATGCAGGATTAGAGCTACTCCCTGAAACCGCATTCAACAAGAGAAGCGGGGAATTACATCGGGCACACCCGGGCTCAAATCCGACGGTTCCAGTCATCCGAACGATACTTGGCAACGACTGCCGAAATGTCGGGCGACAACGCCATCGGGGTCGATGCCCCCCATGCGGCGGACACCGCGCGGGTCACGGCGCCGCGCGGAATTCCGAGATTGGCGACGAAGTCGAGATGCCCGCGCCGCTCGCGATAACCAGGTTCGGCCGTTGGATGAACCAGGAGCTGCGCGATGCAGCTCAGGTCGAAGGACAACAGCAGCGTGCCGTGAAAGACCAGGGCCGAACGACGACGACGCTGGGCGTTGCCGGAGAACTTCCGCAGCCCGGCGGCGGTTTCCATCGCGAGATCGGTGTGGCCTTCGACGACGACGGGCGACGCGATCAACGGCTGAAGGGCTTCGCGCATCCGCTCCATCACAAGACGGTTGGTGCCCGTGACCGTAGCCAAGGGACCTTCCTCGGGAATGCGGAGGACGATGTTGTAGTTCAAGCAGCCCGGGCCTTGAACGACCGTGCCGCCACCGCTGCAGCGTCGCAGGACAGGAACAGCCGCATCCTCGCACGCGGCCACATTGACCTCCGAGACGATGCGGTTGCCGTAACCGACGACCACGAACCGCTCCGGCGATTCCCAGAAGCGTAGGCTTTCCGGACCGCCGGCGTCGCAGACGTCGAGCAACGCCTCGTCGAGGGCGAGGTTCTCGGCCGCGGTCGGCATGGTGAGGTCCAGCAACGTCACGCGGGAAGTTTGGGAGGGAATGGCGAAATCCGAAGGCCAAAATCCGAGCGGACCGAGGAGGATGGTTCATCCACCAAGGCGAGGTCCTGTCGCAGGTAGGGCGACGGCTCCCGCCGAGCCGCCGCTGCGTCGACTCAAACCACCCGGTCAAAGCGGCACGCCGAATCGGCCGTCCTTTGCCGTGAACTTCCCGCGAGCGCCCTTTCTGTCATTCGTTTATCCCAAGGCGGCTCAGCAGGAGCTTTCGCCCTACCAACTTGGCCTTTGGCCTTCGCGCTTCGGATTTCCGCCTGCGGCCGCGCTAATGACCGCGGTTAGCAGCTCTCTTGGTGCCGAGAAAACCTTTGCGGGGGCTCCTACCCGAAGCCATTTTAACCGTTAATAAGTTATGACTTTGTCTGACACCCCCGCCCGCAAGTCCTCCAGCAAGAGCGCCGCCGCCCAGAACGGCCGTGGCAATGGCGATCCGTCGCAGGCTTGGATCGATTCGCTGGAGAACGCGCTCGAATCCATGCTGCTCCACCAGGAACCGGAGAACGCGGGCCGCTTCCTCGACGGTTTCCTCCAACGCCTCCGCCAGGCCGGCGTGCAGGCGCCCACCACCACACAGACGCCCTACTGCAACACCATCCCGGTGGATCAGGAGCCCGAATATCCCGGCGACCGCGACCTCGAGCGCAAGATCAAGTCCTACGCCCGTTGGAACGCCATGGCCATGGTGGTGAACGCCAACACCGACGCCAAGGGCATCGGCGTGGGCGGCCACATTTCCAGCTACGCCTCCGCCGCCACGATCTATGAAGTGGCCTACAACCATTTCTTCCGCGCTCCGACGGCTGATTTCCCCGGCGACCAGATCTACTTCCAGGGCCATGTCACCCCCGGCAACTACGCCCGCGCCTTCCTCGAAGGCCGCCTGACCGAGCAGCACCTCCAGAACTTCCGCCAGGAGCTGGCCGAAGGCGGCGGGCTCAGCTCGTATCCGCATCCGTATCTGATGCCGGATTTCTGGCAGTTCCCCACCGTCTCGATGGGTCTCGGGCCGAGCATGTCGATCTTCCACGCCCGCTTCCTCCGTTACATGACCGCGCGCGGACTGCACCCGCA
>JAYUUX010000016.1:0-9756 GCA_043754645.1 Verrucomicrobiales bacterium
ATCCTCGGTTTTGCACGGACAACCAGTCCCTAAACGACGTGAAGAAGCCGGAATCAACCAGAAGTCCTCTCCACATTTGCGTTTCGAGTCCGTCAAAAATCACTGCCCGACCCTATTTCCACGTAAATCGAATCACATCGAAGTCCTGAGGAGGATTGGCCTTGCGCCTCAAGACTACGTTGAACACGCGCCTTGTTCCCGACAGCTCGGCATCAATCGTTGCTTCAAAGGTGTGGCTACGGACGTCGATGTATCGCAGCACGGGCTGCAGAGCCTGCGGATTGAATCCGGCGATCTGAGCCAGCTGGCCCTTATTCCGAAATACCATATCGTCACTGGTTCCTTCGATTCCGTCTGGTCCAGCTCGGTGCTGGATGATTGCGTTGGCGGTATTCTGATCCACCCCGGGTAACATCTGGAGGGCCATGGCGGAGGCCGTATTAATGTTGAGTGTGCCCAATGAAACCGGAGTGAAAAGATCAACTAAACCAACTCCAACAGCCTGCCGATTCGCTGATGGCAGCAGACCCGAACCGATCCTTCCGAATTGGAATGGCGGGACATTTGATGACGAAGCTCCCCAATAGATTTCAGGCGTCATCCCCTTCACAAAGAGGAGATCGGAAACGTCGTCAAACCACCCGTTCTTTGCCACATAGGCCGGACTCATGGTCATGTAGTAGTCCGTTTCCGCGCCAGCTGGGCGGGAGTTGTTGTCGCGATCCCTCCAGTCCTGGATCGAATCAACTATTGTCGGAAACTCCGCTGCATCGACTCCGATCACGATTAACGCCTGTTGGATGAGGAGCGGATCGGCCGTGTTGATGTTGAAGCGCCGTTCGTTGTCTACGATTTTGATGCTCATCGTGCCGTCGCCGATCTGGATGTTTTCCAGTGAGATCCCTTCCAGAACGGAGTTCGTAGATCCACTACCGCCCGCCCATTTTTGGTTGAGTGCCTCATACCCCTGTTCGACTGGAATTCGTTCCTTTTGGCCGAGGACAAACTTTGCCATTTCCGCACCCGAACGTCCCATCCACTCCAGGTCGGCATCGTTGTTCGAATGCCGGGCAAGCCGCATTTCCACCCTCATGCTGTATGCGAATCCACCAGCAACCACTCCCAACACCATCACCACGACCATCACGATGACCAGCGCGATGCCGGCTTGGGCGGATCTTTGGGTGAGCTGGGCTGGCTTCATGGTTCTTCGAGGCTAGGGGATTGCGCCAGGAGCCTGCATGGCCGAGGTGATCACGGTAGACGGAAGGCTGACGATGCGGGAAATCAGCTCGCGAGGATTGGTCCTGGAGTTTTCGGCATGGCCGAATCCCACCGCGAAACGAACGATTCGAGGGATTTGGTTGGAGTTGACCAGTTCGGTGGTCCATTTGGCCTCTCGTTCATCCCAGAACTCCATTAAGAACAGGGAGATGTCTCGGCCCAAGCCCAACTTATAGGGCTGGCTGTCGACATTGGTAGCCAACAGCGGCGGGTGTTGCTCCACAAAGAGCTGGTTCGTCCCGTCCGATCCGGGTTCCACCCAAAACTGAACCCGTCGCAAGCTGACAGGACCGTATCTCCCTGAACCTGGGAAGGAGGCGGGTAGGTTCGCCACAAAGCTGATCGACGAAAAGTCACCACGCGTCGACGCGACCATCGTGTAGTTCGCCTGGTTGTTCTGATACATCTGGCAGTTCAGGAACGCATCCTCGATCACCTTGACGGTCATCCGCTCGCGTTGGGCCTCCGCCGCAGCGGTGAGACCGATTCTCGCGCCCCGGCTGACGGCTGACCAACTGCCGTAAATTGCGCTCAAGATCAGGGCGAAGATACCAATCGCCAACATGACCTCGATCATGGTGAAGGCATTGGAACTGGTTCTGCGGCTGGCCGTTTTCATCTCTTTGGCGCGGGCGAAAGCGGCTTGTAGACCAAAATGGTCAGCGCCGATTCCGTCTCACCTTTTCGATAGATCATGAAATCGACTTGGAAGAGCCCATTTGAACCAGCCCAAGTGATTTCCCGCGCCCACGTGTGGTCAGGAAACTGCGATGGGAACAGGTCTTCGAAGTCACCGATTTCCGTGCCCTCTGCCAACGTGTTGGAAAGCACCAAACCGGCGGCCAAACACCCCGCATGCGGCGTGTAGCTCTTGAGTGAACGGGCCGCCCGCAGGTTTTGGGTCACGAGATTGAGGATCGCGAACATCGCCATCACGAAGATCGCCACGGCAATCATCACCTCCAGCAGCGTAAAGGCATTCCCTGCCCTTCCGCTGCGCTTCAAGCGACCACCGGCGCGATGAGTGAGCGGGGCAATTCTCACTTCACGGTCTCCATGTCCGCGATGCCCGTGATCACCTCAAGCGTCACCTTCCGCATTTCGCCGTTCGGGCCGCGAAAGACCGCTTCGAATTCATCACACGTTCCATTGGGGAAAAAGCGCACCCGCACTTCCTCCTCTTCCGTGAGATCCACGTTGTTGACGCCAAGGGCTTCGAAATACACACCGGTCGGCATCTGCGCCGAAAAGCTGGGTGATTCGATCTTGGGTCCTTTTTCCTGATTTTCCTCCGAAACACCGCCTCCTGTGACGCTGATCGACATGTCTTTCGGGCGAATCACCAGCTCCGCCATGCCGCCGGACAAGATCGCCTTGGCCCGTGCGGTCGAGAAACCCTCCATCAAGTCGCTGGTGGCCTTGCGGAAGCCTTCCTTGTTCAGCGATCGCATGAACTGCGGAACCCCGATCGCCATGAACAGCGCCGCCATCGCCAAGACGATCATCATCTCGATGAGCGTGAACCCTTTCCGCCTTCTTCGAATGTCCTGCGAAGGAGTCATTAGCGCCTCGTTCCGATCGATGAGGTGATGGCGAACATGGCCGAGAGCAGGCTGTAAAGCAGCACCCCGACGAACATCGCCATGACGACGATGATTACCGGTTGGATCAGGCTCATCATCACGCCGATCGCAGTCTTCAACTCGTTCTCGTAGGTGTCGGCCACGTTGCCCAGCGCAGCCGGAACGTCGCCCGTTTCTTCGCCGATACGGACCAGGTCGATCATCAGCTGTGGAAACAGTTTGCTCCGGGCCAACGGCTGCGAAAGCGTCTTGCCGTCAGTGACTTCTTCGCGTGTTTTCGCGATCGCTTCCTTGAGAAGCCGATTCGGAAGGACATCCTCGGCGATCTTCAAAGCCGTGAGCACCGGAACGCCGTTCTTTAGCAACGTCGCCAGCGTCCTCGAAAACTGCGCGTAGAGGTTGATCTTCATGATCTTGCCCAAGACGGGAGCCTGAAGCTTCAGGCCGTCGATCTTTCGCCGCCCTGCCTCGGTGCCCGCATAGCGTTTAATGATGATTGCGGTCGCGATCAGGATGCCCAGCACCAGCCACCACCACTTCCCGGAGAATTCGCCAAAGGCGACCAGCATCTGGGTCGCGAGCGGGAGTTGGGCGTTAAACTCCTTAAAGATCTCCATGAACTTCGGGAGCATGAAGGTCATGAAGAAAATCATGATGCCCACGCCAAGCGTCAGGATGAACGCCGGGTAAATCATGGCCGAGGTGAACTTGCTCTTCAGCTCGGCGAAGCGGACGTAGTGCTCGGCCATGCGTCTAAGCACGTCCACCAACGAACCCGCCGATTCGCCGGCGCGAACCATGTTCACGTAAAGCTCCGTGAAGATCACAGGCTGCTTTTTCATCGCATCGGACAAACTCCGGCCTTCCGTCACGTCGGCCTTCAGCTGCTTGCTGACCTGGCCCGGAATTCCCTTCGTATCGAGCGATCCCATGCTGTTCAGGGCCGATACCAACGGCATGCCGGCATTGAGAAGATTCGCCAACTGGTTGGTGTAGTTAGCCAGCTCGCTGAGACTGGGTTTCCTCTGACGATTGAAGTAGGCTCGCAGCGCCGGTGGCAAAAGGGTGGACGAGTTCTTCGGAGCCAAACTGGTGGTCGACGCGCTCGCCCTGGCCACGGCCGCGCCGCCACGGGCATCGGAGACCGCCACCGGGAACATGCCCATCCGCTCAATCTGCGTCAGAACGGCGGAACGGTCGTTGCCGTCCATCGTTCCTTCCACGACTTCGCCCGACCTTCTGCGGGCTTTGAAACTGAACTGGGCCATATATGCGTAGGATGGAGAAAACCGCCGGACCGGGAAAGTTGTATTCCGTGCGCGCACCTCGTGCCCGCAAATCCGGATGCCGAAGGCCGAATCCCGCACCGGCGTCTCTCGCAACTCATCGACAATCCGCCTTTCGGCCTTTGCATTTCGTCGTTCGTAGCACGTCTTGACCGGCCACGCGCCTGCCCCAACGTTTCCGCCATGCAACTGACTTGGAAGGACCACGAAGAAATCGCCTGGGCGTTGATGGACAAGTTTCCTGATCAGGACCCGCTCAAGCTGAGCTTCCCCAAGCTCCACAAGATGGTCACTGAACTCGCCGACTTCGGCGACAAGCCCGACGGCTCGAACGAGAAGATTTTGGAGAACATCCAGATGACTTGGTATGAAGAAGTGAAGTGACGATGGCCTGCCGCCGAAGCCAGAAATCCTAAAGCCAACGACCGAACTCTTCATTCGGCCTTTGGCCTTCGAGCTTCTTCATTTCCACCCGCTTGCCACAACGTCCTCCAAATCCATACTCGCGCCCGCTTCTCCACCCAACATGAGCACGCTCAACATCGCCATCATCGGCACCGGCGGCATCTCGCTGCAAAACCACCTTCCCGGCCTCGCCCTTTGCCCCGACGTCAAGGTCCACGCCTTGTGCGATGCCAATCCGGCCACGCTGGAAACCGCACGCCAACAGACTGGCGCTCCCGTGGCCTCCTCCAAGTGGGAGGAGATCGTCACCCGCGACGACGTCCACGCCGTCATCATCGCCACGCCCAATTTCGTCCATCCCGACATCGCAATTACTGCGGCCCGCCACGGCAAACACGTCCTTTGCGAGAAACCCCTCGCGCTGAACGCGACCGACGCGCAACTCATGGCGGACGAGGCCGACAAGGCCAAGGTCCGGCACATGACCGCCTTCACCTATCTCTTCGTGCCGGCCATGCGTTACCTGAAACACCTCGTCGACCGGGGCGACCTCGGACAGCCGTATCACTTCCGTTCGTGCCGCCTGCAGGACTGGGGCACGCGCAACCTCGGTTGGCGCCAGGTCAAGAAACTCGCCGGCACCGGCGAGATCGGCGACATGCTCAGCCACCGCATCAATTTCGCCCACCACCTCGTCGGCCCGATGAAACGGCTCGTCGCGAACCTCATGACCATGACGCCCGTCCGTGGCGGCGCTCCGAACGACACCGACGACTGGGTCGCCATCCTCGCCGAGTTCCAGAACGGCGCCAGCGGCGTGCTCGAAAGCTCCAAGCTCGCCAGCGGCGTCAACGAAAGTTCGCGCAGCCCCGACCGCGTGGAGATCAACGGCAGCCAAGCCAGCTTCAGTTTCACCACCGGTTCCTGGAACGCGCTCCAATACGGCAAAGTCGGCGGAACCGGCCTCCAAACCCTCGACGTGCCCCGCGAGTTCTGGACGTGGCCCGGCAGCAAGCGGGATCCGGGCGTCGGCGATCCGCTGATCGCCTTCCGCTACGACCAGGCCATCGAATTCATCAACGCCATCCGCGAACAACGCGATTGCTCCGTCAGCTTCCATCACGGCGCCCAGGCCCAACGGACGATGGACGCGGCCGTTCGGTCGTCGGAAACCAAGCAATGGGTCGATCTCGGGTGAGGTGCCGCGAGTGCCCTGCCTCCGGTAACGACAAACGCCCGGCTCCTTCCAGAGCCGGGCGTTCTTCTTGGTTTTGTTTTCTTTGGACGCTTGGCCGCTGGGGCGGACGCATTGAGGGGCTTCCTCAAGCTCCGCCCCAGGGCCGCGGCTTGCCGGGGCTTGGGTTTTACTGGGTGGAGACAACGCTGTTGGCCCCGCGCTGACGGCGCCAGACCATGAGTCCGGCACCGATGCCGAGAAGGCCCGCAGGCAGAAGCTGCGAAACTTCCGGCACCGCCACAGGCTCGGAGAAGATGAAGTCATCCATGGCGACGACGTCCCGGAAGAACCCGCGAATGTCCTGGCCGTCGTTGTTGTTGGCGCCCAGCGGGGTGTTGCCGTTCACAAGGCGAACAGAGGTGGCCAACGCGCCGCTGGGCAGCAGCAGCCCGACGAACGAAAGCCCCTTGTCGCGCGTCGGCGCAAACGCCGAAGCCAGCAGCTGGTTGCCCGCGCCGTAGAGCTCGATGCCGGTCACCCCGACGAGGTCCACGTCGGTGAAGACCGCCCCGAACGCCTGCACGCCGGCAGCCGTTGTCGGGAAATTCGGCAGAAAGAACTTCGTGTCGGTCGCCGTGGCGTCCCGGGGCGCGAACAGCCGGTTCGCGCTGAACACGGTGAACTCGGACGGATAGGCCGCGTTGATTTCGGTGAACTCGCTTCCGGCAACGTTCTGGCTGACGTCGAAGCCAAGACCCGGCGTCGAAAACTCCGCGCCACGGCGGGAGTTCGCGTTGAAGAAGTTGGCCGGCATGTTCACGGGCAGCGCCGCCGCGTCCCAGTTGATTTCCCGGCGACCCGTGGTGAAGAGGGTTCCGAGCGCGTTGTTGGCGCCGTTGTTCGCGCCGCCGATCGCTGCCCGGAAGGCGTCGACGGAAGCGAGGATGTCGGCGGACGTCGCACCGGATCCGGTGAACAGGGTCGACGAACCAAAAAGGATTCCGCCATCGGCATGGGCCGAGGTTGCGAAAGCCCCGAGGAGACAGACCGCACCGCACGCGGCGGTGAACTTTGAGGAGATGGTGTTTTTCGAATTGGGGGAGTGCATGACAATTCCAGTGACGACGCGGTCTGCAAAAGCATTACAGCCCCAGACAAAAAAGTTTCCTCCCGTCCCATGGCTCGCAGCGAGACGCCTGTTGCCGGGCGGTTCAGGTTCGCGGGACTTGCTGGGTCGCCCCGCCCCATCCATCGTGGCGCACGAACGCCGATATTCCACTTTGGTAGTAATGCCCGGGCCGTCCGGCGCGTCCTCACCAGTGTCGGGCCCGGCCGCTCCATGGTGAACAGCTCCGAATGGTGGGCCCAGATTCTGACGCGGGTGCGCTCTCGCGACGAGGCGGCCGCGGCGGAACTGGTTGCCGCCCTGAAGCCGCTGGTCACCCGGATCGTCCTCACGCATCTGCCGCGCGAAGCGGCGGCCGACGACCTGATGCAGGAAGTGTTCATGAAGGTGTTCAGCAAACTGGATCAATACGCGGGCGTGGTGCCGTTCGAACACTGGACGGCGCGCGTCGCGTTGAACACCTGCCGCGACCACCTCCGCGCCCGCCAACGTTCCCGGGAAATCCGCGTCTCCGACCTCGGTGAGGAGGAGGCCGCCATGCTCGACGCGATCGCCGAGGAAGATCCGTCCCGCCACGAGTCGGCCACCGACTCCGTCGCCGCGCGCGACCTAGCCACGAAGCTACTCGATTCGTTGGGGCCCGAGGACCGGATCGTCATCCAGATGATCGATCTCGAAGGGCGTTCCGCCGAAGATGTCCGCGCCGTCACGGGCTGGAGCATCACCGGCATCCGTGTGCGCGCCTTCCGCGCCCGTCGCCGGCTTCGTAAAACGATCGAGAAGCTCCAGAAGGAGGGCGGACGATGAGGCCCACCGATTCCTGGGAACAGTTGGCCGCCAAAGCCCGGCAAGCATCAGAGACCGCTTCGGAGGCCGATGCCGACTCCGCATGGTCCGCCGCCATTGCCAAGAAGGCCATGACGGGCGCCGCCCTCGGCAAGCCGACCGCCGGAGCGTTCCTCGTTCTCTGGCTGACGAAATTCTGGCCGTGGCTGCTGGCCATCCTGCTCGTCGGCAGCTCGGCCACATGGGTCGTGGCGACGAAGCCCTGGAGATCAACGCCCGTTGAAACCTACGTCGAATGGCGCCGGGACACGCTCACGCAACTCCGCAATTGGCTGCCTTTGGAGTGCGAGGAAGCCGGCCGCATCAACATCCTGATCCGCACTCCCGAGATCACCCTGTCGGCGCCCAAGACCACCGTCACCAACGCCATCGCGGAGCGCGACCGCATCAGGGCTCAAATAGAACTCCTGCTCACGCCCGACCAGGCCGAGACGTTCCGAAAGTCCCAGGAAGCTTGGGACCGGAAGAAAGGGTGGCGATGAACTGCATCCGTCGAAGCAAACGAACCATCGGCTGCCGGGGAACTTGCCGTGCCTTCACCCTCATCGAACTGCTCGTCGTCATTGCCATCATCGCCCTCTTGGCCGGGATGCTCCTCCCGACGTTGGCCCGGGCCAAACAATCGGGCCAGCGCACCTCCTGCCTGAACAACATCCGCCAGCTCCAGTTCGGCTACGCCCAGTTCCTCGGCGACGAAGCCGATCTGCTCCCCAACAACCTGACCGATCCGTCGAACACGTCCCTGCCCAACTCCGAATCCTGGGCTCCCGACAACGTCCAGGTCTGGAAGCCCGACTACGAGAATGCCATGACGCGCGGACTTCTGTCGTCCTACGTCCCCACCGCACCGACGTGGCGCTGCCCCGCCAGCCGGGCCTTCGTTCGCGACGCATCTGGAGCGGCCGTCCCACACCACCGCAGCTATTCCGTCAGCGCCTGGCTGCACTGCAACGCCATCACCAACATGATCAGGGGCGCCACCGCCATGAGCAGCACCATGATCACCCACGGTTCCGCCGTCCGGCGTCCTTCCCAGACGGCCGTGTGGGTGGAGGAAAACCCCGTCAGTATCGACAACAGCTCCTTCGGCATCCGGCCGGACGATGACGGCACCTGGTTGTGGCACCTCCCCGCCAGCCGTCACGGCGGCAGCGCCACGCTCAGCTTCTTCGACGGCCACGCCGAAGCCTGGACGTGGAAAGGCCCCATCATCCGGCAGGCGAACGAACGCGAGTTCAACGCCGACGATACCCGCACCCAGCGTCCGTCGCCCGGTGTGAATCCGACTCTCGCCCTCCCCACCACCCCCGACGATCCCGACCGCGCGCGCCTGATGCGCACCACGGCGAAAGACTGAGAAACGTGCTTGCCGTGGCTGTGGAAGCGACCTTCGTCACTGCGGAATCGACCGGGAGATCAGGCGTGTCTGCACGGAGCTCTCAGAGCCGCTTCGCAGCCGAAGGCCCGGAGCGCGGCCCTCTGGGCCGCAGCGGCCAGGAACGGTTGATGGATTGAAACCTGAGAATGCCTCGGTGCCGCTGCGGCCTGGAAGGCCGCGCTCCGAAGGCTGGCTGCTCGCGAGACCGTTGCCGCCTCCTCAAAGCGCCGGAGCCCCGGCGCAGTCCAAAACCTGGCGGACTTCCAAGGCGCGCCTCCAATCTTCGCGCCGGCGTCATGGGCTGCGTGCGCTGCCGCGCCGCTTTTCAAACGCAATCGAAGGCCCGGAGCGCGGCCCTCTTGGCCGCAGCGGCTGGGAACGGTAGACGGATCGAAACCTGCATTTGCCTCGGTGCCGCAGCGGCCTGGAAGGCCGCGCTCCGAAGAGGCCTGTTCCCGATCCGGTTGCCGCTTGCCCTAGCTTAATTGGGAGGACCGTGGATCAAGGGGTTGTAATAAAACGTCCAATACTTCCACTTCTGATCGATCACCAGATCGACGCCGTTGGATTTCACAACAAAATGAAACGACCAAACGCCATTCGCCCAACTCCGCAGGCGAGATCCGTCGGCGGCAGATGGATAAACGTCGGCTCTTACGCCCCCTGAGTTC
>JAYUUX010000017.1:0-5319 GCA_043754645.1 Verrucomicrobiales bacterium
GGTCCGAATTGGTCTACTACTATGGCCCGGTCGGCGACAAGACGGTCGGCGCCGCCATGTTCGACCATCCGTCCAATCCCCGCTTCCCGACCTGGTGGCACGTGCGCGACTACGGCCTGTTCGCGGCGAATCCTTTCGGCGTGCATGACTTCGAGAAGAAGGAGAAAGGAGCCGGCGACCTGAAGATCGCCTCGGGCCAGAGCGTCACTTTCCGCTACCACATCGTCCTGACCACCGGCGACGAGAAGGCGGCCGGCATCGAAGAACATTACAAGCGCTACGTCGGAATCACCAAAGCCCGCTGAGACCAACGACCCACCTTTCCTCACCAACCATGAGCACAAAACCCACCAACCTGTCCCGTCGCAAGTTTCTCCAGACCTCCGCCTTCGCCGCCGCCGGACTCGGTCTCTCCGCCAAGTCCTGGGGCCGCGTCATCGGCGCCAACGACACCATCCGCGTCGGCGTCATCGGCTTCAACAGCCGTGGCAACGCGCTCATCGGCGATGCGCTGAAGGCCATCAAGGACGGCGAGAACGCCCGCATCACCGCGCTGTGCGACGTCGATGCCAGGGTCCTCACCAAGGGCGTCGAAGCAGCCCACAAGCGCGATGAACCCGTCAAGGGCTTCAAGGACCTGCGCGACATGTATTCCAGCAAGGAAGTCGACGCCGTCATCATCGCCACGCCGAACCACTGGCATGCGCTCGCCACCGTCTGGGCCTGCCAGGCCGGTCTCGACGTCTACACGGAGAAGCCCGTTTCGAACAACGTCTTCGAAGGCCGCAAGATGGTCGAAGCCGCCCGCAAGTATGAGCGCATCGTGCAGACCGGCACCCAGAGCCGTTCGAGCAGCGGCATCCTTGAAGCCATCGAATGGGTCCGCGCCGGCAACCTCGGGAAGATCAAGGTCGCGCGCGGCCTCTGCTACAAACCCCGGCCCAGCATCGGCAAGACCAGCGGCGACCAACCGGTGCCCGAAGGCATCGACTACGATCTCTGGTGCGGACCGGCGCCCCTCACCCAACCCCGCCGCAACAACAAGGGGAACGGTCCCGTGCACTACGACTGGCACTGGTTCTGGGACTACGGCGCCGGCGACCTCGGAAACCAGGGCATCCACCAGATGGACATCGCCCGGTGGTTCCTTGGCCACAAGGACCTCTCCCCGCGCGTCCTCAGCTTCGGCGGACGCCTTGGCTACGATGACGACGGCGAGACCCCGAACACCCAGGTCGTCTACCACGACTTCCCCGGTGCGCCGCTCATCTTCGAAGTCCGTGGCCTGCCGGAGAAGAAGGGTTTGAAGGAGATGGACAAGTATCGGGGCGGCAGCGTCGCCGTGGTCATCGAATGCGAAGGCGGCCACATCCTCGTCCCCAACTACACCGGCGCCACCGCCTTGGACAAGTCCGGCAAGGAGATCCGGAAATGGTCCGGCAGCTCCAACCACATGGCCAACTTCTTCAAGGCCGTCCGCAGCCGCAAGGTCTCCGACCTGAAGGCCGACATCCTCGAAGGACACCTCTCCAGCGCCCTCTGCCATACCGGCAACATCTCCTACCGCCTCGGCCAGAAGACCGGAGCCGATGGAATCCGCCAGGCGCTCAAGAAGCATGTCGGCGCAGAGGAGTCGTTCGACCGCATGCTCTCGCACCTCCAGGCCAACGAGGTCGATGTGGCGAAGGACATGGTCACGCTCGGCCCCGTGCTCACCATGGACCCGAAGACCGAGACCTTCCCCGGCAATGCCAAGGCCAACGCGCTTCTCACCCGCGATTATCGGGCACCGTTCATCGTGCCGCAGCAGGTCTGAGCCGGCCTTTCTGAACCACTCAATCACCGCCCGGAGAAGCCCGCTTCTCCGGGCGTCTTGTTTGTCCCGTTCGGTTATCTCCGGCAACGCAACCCAAGGATCAGGAATTGGGTTTGGCCCCAGGAGGTAAATCAACGTATCTGTTCCTCAAACCCGCCGTCATCGACCCGTTCATCCACCCGCAGACCATCGACATGAAACTTCTCCATCAAATCACGATCACAGCCTTGTTGGCCATGGTCGGCCCCGCGGCGTCGGCGATCGACGTGACGGTCGAACGACTCGGCCCGCGCGTCATGCAACCGCAGGCGATCACCGATGCCGCCGGCGATGTCCACCTCGTCTGGCTGCGGGGCGATCCCAAGTCGTGCGATGTCTTTTATGAAAAGCGGCCCGGCGGCCGAACCAACGGCGTCGGCGCCATGCGGGTGAACAGCCAACCCGGCAGTGCGATCGCGATCGGCACCATCCGCGGCGCCAATCTCGCGCTGGGGCGCAACGGCCGAGTCCATGTCGTCTGGAACGGTTCCTCAAAGGCCGCGCCCAAACCCGCTGTCGGCGAACCACTGCTCTACTCGCGGATGAACTCCCGCGGCGACTCCTTCGAACCGCAGCGGAACCTTTCCGGCACCACCGCCCACCTCGATGGCGGCGGGAGCATCGCGGCGGACGGCGCGGGCAACGTCTTCGCCATCTGGCACGCGTCCCCCGGCGCGGACACCGAGGGCGAAAGCAACCGGCGGGTTTTCCTCGCACGATCCAAGGACGACGGCGCCACCTTCGCGACGGAACGGCCGATCAGCCCGCCGAACGGAGCCTGCGGCTGCTGCGGGCTGCGCGCCTCCACCGATCCCGCCGGCAACGTCATGGTCCTCTACCGGTCGTCGCCCGCCGTCGCCCAGCGCGACATGACGCTGCTGGTTTCCCAGGACCACGGCGATTCGTTCAAGCCGGTCCTGTCCGACGCCTGGCCCGTTGGACTATGTCCGATGAGCTCATCCGCATTCGCAGCATCGGCCAACGGCACATTCGCGGCCTGGGAATCGAAGGGACAGGTGTTCGGATCGTTCGCACCCACGAACTCGTGGGCCTTCAACCCCGCCACCGCGTTGGCACCGCTCCGGGGCAGCAAACATCCCGCGCTCGCCGTCAACCGCCGGGGAGAAGCGCTCGTCGCCTGGGCGGATGGCACGGGTTGGCAGAAGGGTGGAAGCGTGTCGTGGCGGACTGTCGATGCGGCCGGCCGAGCCGTCGGCGAAGCCACGACCGTCGCCGGACTGCCGGTCTGGAGCTACCCGGTGGTGTTCGCCAAGCCGGACGGCGGGTTTGTGGTCGCCTACTGATCCGAAAGAAACGTTTCGGAATGTTGAGGGATTTGCCGCGCTGCGGGGTAGGCGATGATGAGAGGCGGAATAAGCCGCCGATCGAAAGAAGCCCGATTCAACATGAAAAAAATCCAGATCATCGCCACCGCCGCATTTGCCACAGTCGTCGTCGTAGCCGCAACCGCCTCGGCCACCGGGCCGGGCCAGTCCCACTGCGACATGGCCGGCCATGCCTCCGGGACCACGGTCAAGTCCGACGACAAACTCGACCGGCGCCAATTCACCGCCAGCCCCAAGGCGCTGGCGAATTTCCCGAATCTCGCCGGCAAGACTTCCAAGACCGAGGCCCCGGGAATGGGCTGCTGCCAGGGAAAGATGGCCGGCGCATCGACCCAACACTGCGACATGGACATGAAGCCGGCGGCCCATCCTACAGGTGCGAAGCCCTGACCGGACCGACTCCGAACCACACCAAGGGCGGTGGACGATTCCGCCGCCCGAACGGCCCAAGTGAACACCACTCCTCCCAATCCCAGTGACGACCAAGGCCTCCGAAGGATCCTCCAAGAGGCGCACCCAAAGGTGGAGTTGCCCCCGGGTTTCCAGCGGTCGGTCTGGCGCCGCATCGAAGCCGCCGGAAGGGAGTCCGCGCCGGGTGGTTCATGGCTCGAATCGCTGGTGGCAAAGCTGCTTCGTCCCGCCTTCGCGATGACGGCGATCGCGGTCCTGGCGGTCGCGGGCGCCGGCTTGGGAACCCGGACCGCCCAGTCGGAGTTGAACGAACAGGCACGCGCCCGCTACGTCTCCAGCGTCAGCCCGTTCCACCGCGCTCCCCCGCCATGAAACGCGCCTTGCTGGTCTTGATCGGGTTGATCGCGCTGGCGGCCGGTGCGTTCGTGCTCTCCTACGTCGCCGGAGACCGCCTTTGCTGCGCGATTGGATCCGGGCGGACCAACGAGCTGGCCTGGCTGCAGGACGAGTTCCATCTGGGTGATGCCGAAATGGGGCGCATCTCGCGGCTCCACGAAAGCTACCGGCCGGTCTGTGACCGCATGTGCGTCCAACTCGCCGGGAAAAGGGACGAACTCGACCGCGCGCTCGCCGCGTCGACGAATGTCACGCCGGAGATCCAGCGCCTACTCGAAGGTTTGGCCAACCTCCATGCCGAATGCCAGACGACCATGCTCCGCCACTTTCACGAGGTCGCCGCAACCATGCCGCCTGAACCGGCGAAGCGGTATCTGGACGAGATGAAGCGCGTCACTCTCGGGATCGACGGTCGGCCCCCGCAATCTGCGAAAAAACCTGCGGGCCATGAGCACCACTGAAGAGGATTCCCTCGACCAGGCCGACATGCGCCGCCTGCAGGCCGGACACGACAACGCGCTCGACAGCCTGATGGACCGGCACGCCGGAGTCCTCCACGGGTTTCTCAGCCGGTTCATCGGCGACGAGGACGGGGCCAACGACCTGGCGCAGGAGACCTTTGTGCGGGTCTATCAGAACCGGACCTCCTTCAAGACGGGGACTCGTTTTTCCCCGTGGCTCTTTACCATCGCAGGCAATCTTGCGCGAAACCACCTCCGTGCCCGATCGCGCCGACCCGAGGTTCCGCTCGAAGCGTCCGGAGACGACGAAGGCTGCGGGCTCATCGACCAACTCCCGGCGGGCGGTGACAGCCCGGATGAGCGACTCCTCGGCGTCGAACGTGATTCCGAAGTTCGCCGCGCGGTCGCCGCCCTGCCCGACGATCTGCGCGAAGCCGTCGTGCTTTGTGAACTGGAAGACCGCGCGGTGGCCGAAGCCGCAGGCCTGCTTTCGACCACTGTGAAAGCGGTGGAATCCCGGCTCTACCGCGCCCGCAAGCAGCTTCGCGAACAGCTTTCCCGCTGGATGGCCCGCGCCTGAGGCTTCGCTCAACAGCCCGGAACCGCCCCGCGAGAACGAGGGATGGCGGGTAGGGTAACACCCCATGGCGATACCGACCGTTGCACGCAAACTGGCAACTCGGGGCAAAGCGTTTTTCACGATTAAACCCATCTCTCAAGCACGAAGACGATCAGCAGCAATCCATGGAGACTTTTCGGCAACGTCTGGAGAGCGGGAAATGCAGAGACACGGCATCTGTTACGGGCAGTGACAAAGGTCACTGCAAGTTGACCGGACCGAGACACCGGC
>JAYUUX010000018.1:0-4198 GCA_043754645.1 Verrucomicrobiales bacterium
GATGTTGATGACACCCTTCTCCTTCCCGCGTTTCACCTCGATCGTCTCACCGTATTGGTTCTTCAGAGTTATGACCTTCATATTGAACAAGAAACAGAATCACCGGACATCCGTCCAAAAACAGCAGTCTTTAATTGCGGCTTATCTTCGGAAAATCAGAGGCTTCACCTCTAAAACTTCCCACTATGTGGAGAACCAGCCCGGCATCCGCAATGCGTGACAGGCTTTCAATCACCTCCTCGTAGGTATCCCCAATCACCCAAGGCCAAGACACGACCACGTTCCTGATCCCGTCCTTCTTCGCCATCCGGCAAAGCTTGATCAGATTGGCGAACTTCTGCTCGTAGGGAATGTCCTTCCCACGGGTCTCAGGGGCGCGGCAGTAAGTGGCTCCCTTGTTGTTTTCTTCCATGGATGCAAGCTCTTCTTAGCTACTGGGTCTTCAAAATTTGTATCCAACGACCCGAGATCAGTCAATTTAATCAAACCACCACAAAATCGGTTTTGTCATCAAACCGGATAGGCATGCAACAAACATTGGACACGACGGAAGCGCTCCGCCCATTTTTCAGGACCTTTTCACTACCATGAAGAAATCCCTCCTGATCGGCATCGACTCCGGCACCCAGTCCACCAAGGCCCTCGTCGTGGACGCCCGCAACGGCAAGGTCCTCGGATCCGCCTCCGCCGCCTACGACCTCATCCCGAATCTCCCGCCCGGCGCCAAGGAGCAGCATCCGCAGGATTGGATCGACGCCACCAGCAAGGCCATCAAGGGCGCGCTCAAGGCCGCCAAGGCCAGCGGCTCCGACGTCGTCGCCATCGGCGTCAGCGGCCAGCAGCACGGCTTCGTCCCGCTAGACAAGTCCGGCCAAGTCATCCGTCCCGCGAAGCTTTGGTGCGACACCGCCACCGCCGAGGAATGCGCCGAAATCACCGCCGCGCTCGGCGGCCCCAAGGCCACGATCAAGGCCCTCGGCAACTCCGTTGTTCCCGGTTTCACCGCCGGCAAGATCCTTTGGCTGAAAAAACATGAGCCGAAGAACTTCGCCAAGCTCGCCACCGTCCTCCTGCCGCACGACTACCTGAACTGGTGGCTCACCGGCCAGGCCTTCATGGAATACGGCGACGCCTCGGGCACCGCGCTCATGGACGTCCGTAAACGCCGCTGGTGCGAAGCCGCCATCAAAGCCATCGACGCCGACCTCATGGGCAAGCTCCCGGCCATTTCATCCAGCGAACAACCCGCCGGGTCTTTGCAGACGGCCACAGCTAAGGCCCTAGGTCTGTCTGCGGGCGTCCTAGTCAGCGCCGGCGGCGGCGACAACATGATGGGCGCCATCGGCACCGGAAACACCCGGCCCGGATTCGTCACCGCCAGCTTCGGCACCAGCGGCACCATCTACGCCTGCGCCGACAAGCCCGTCGTTGATCCCCAGGGCGAGATCGCCGCGTTCTGCGATTCCACCAATCGTTGGCTCCCGCTTCTCTGCACCATGAACGTCACCGTCGCCACCGAGATGGTCCGCAAGGATTTCGGGATCGAACACGCCGAGTTCGAGAAGGTCGCCTCCGCCGCGCCCGCCGGTTCCGACGGACTCATGCTCCTGCCGTATCTCGAAGGCGAACGCACCCCCAACGTCCCCGACGGCACCGGCGTCTATCTCGGCGTCAACACGCGCACCTTCACCGCCTCCCACTTTGCCCGCGCCACGATGGAAGGCGTCACCCTCGGCATGAACTACGGACTGCGCCGTCTGGCCGCGCTCGGCGTGAAGGCCACCCAGATCCGCGCCACCGGCGGCGGCGCCAAGTCCAAGCTCTGGCGCCAGATCATGGCCGACATCTTCAACGCCGAAGTCGTCACCCTGAAGGTCAGCGAAGGCGCGGCCTACGGCGCTGCCCTCCAGGCCCTCTGGAGCTGGCGCCTGCAACAGGGCGACAAGGTCGCCATCGAAGACCTGACCGACACCTACGTCACGTTGAACAAAGCCGAGACCGCCACGCCCAACGCCAAAGCCGTCGCCCGCTACGCCGAACTCCAAGCCCTCCAGGACGACACCTCCAAGGTCCTGCGCGGGGTGTTCGCGAAGCATCGGAAGATGGTGATGGCGTAGAACTCAGCGCAATGAACCGCCGGCCTAAGACCAAAGCCATGCTTGCTGTTGGAATCGCTCTGATGGCGTGTGCTGCGATCGGTTTCAGCGCAGTCATGTTCCTTCGCTCGCGAGCGGGAGCATCGGAGGGACCCTCAGAAACCAAACTGACTCAATCCACCATGAAAGAGGGAGAAATTCGTAAGCTGCTGCAAGGTCTGCCGGATGCCGGTTGGCACGCTGCCCAAGAGGTTGTTTCTCGCTTGGGCAACCAAGACAGGTCGGTCTGCCGAAAGGTCGCCATCGAAACGCTTGAAGGAATGGCGATGCCTTCTGCGCAGGACTTCTGGACGATGAGAGCATTGAGCGAAATAGCCGGTCATCCGCTCCCATCTGGTTCGTCCCAGGCGATCATCGGGCACTTCAGAAAAATGGAGAAGAACCGGGAAATGCTCGGCCCAGCCTTGGTCTTGATTGGCACCGAGGCGGCGGGAAAGGCCTTGATCGAAGCCGAGGAAGCCAACGAGGGACGCTATTTTTCCCGTATCGCTTATCCCTTGGAAGAGGCTGCTGAACACGGGCGCCTAGATGCAGGCTTTCGGGCCGTCCTTTCCGCACATCTAGCCACCCGCGCTGAAAAGAATCCGTCCGCATTTTGCTCGGACAAGCTGGGCAGCCTCTGGCTGATGGTCGATTCGGAGAAGGCAGTTGAGCGGTTAACCCGTGAGCCTTTTTGGAGCCCTTCATTTGAAGGACATTGGGAAGTGCTCCAGTCGCTGGTGAAGAGCGCCTCAAGAGTGGCGGAAGACCGGTTGTGGAGGTTTGACGAACTGTTGAAGCGTCGTTTGGAGACGAACCCGAACACGCTTTATCCCAATCCAGATGTGGTCTGGCTGTTGGCGCGGATTCATTCGGACCGAGTCGATCCGTTGATCGAAAAACTGCGGCAGGTTCCGGACATGGAAGATCAGGCGCTTGCCGCTCAAGCGGCCTTGCTGGGAATTCTGCAACCTCGGCGCGTCGTTCATCGCCATCTTGAATCACCCGGCTATGCAAGCAGTCCTTCCCCTGTTCGACATCTGTGGGCTTTGCAGCTTCTTGGCATGGAGTTGGTCAACGGGGGGATACATCAATACTTCCTCAACTCGTCCGGGGATCTTTGGCGCGACGCTCTGGATGGCTTGGACCAAGCGGGCTATGCCAAATCGGCGGCTGCCTTCAGACTTGCTGTTGAGGTTTTCGGGAGCGATGGACCGTCTGCCGATCGGCCGACTCGTCTCAAACAGCTCCGGCGGCTCTCGAAGTCTGCCGAGGCCAAGCTGAATTCCTTGGGCGATCAGGTTTACCAAGGGATGTCCGGAACAAATACGTGGCCATACATCATGCGCCACGCGGAGATATTCCGCATCGAGTCACCACGGCCACCAAAGCGTTAACCGCGCTCCGTCCCAGCTCCAACGGAGCTGCGTCTCCTAGCCCAGGGTTGCTCGCCCCGAGCTACTCTGGGTCCACGTCCCGCCACCGCCCCAACCGCAACGCGGTTGCGCCCCTCGTTCCTCCAAACCGCCCGCCAAGGCCACAACCCCGTTCGGGGTTGAACTCCGTTTCCCGCCTCCACCCAAGGTAGGCGCGCCCGCGCCAACCTTGGGCTATCGGCCGCAATCCCGTTGGGATTGGCCGGATCGTCCGGCCTGCGATCGAACGGAAAGCCAGGGCGGCGAATTTCCGGGCGCGTCTGGCAGATGGTTGCGTCGGCCCTTGATCTCATGCCTGGGTGGGCTCGGCTCCGTAGGAGCCACCTGTTTATAGAACTCGCCATCATTTCGATCCCAAGCTCCGTAGGAGCGGCCTGTCCAGAGGTCGCTCCTACGGAGCTTGGGACGTTTGAGATTGCCGGTGGCTATAAACAGATCGGCCCTACGGGCCTTCCAAGAACATCGAATCGTGTCGCAGGCCAGCTTGATAACCCCACTTTGCCACCGTCACTTCGACAGCAGGTCGCTGACGAGGGACTTTTCCTCCTTCAGCTCGTTCTCCGTCGCCGTGATCTTGGAGCGGCTGAAACCGTTCACGTCCACGTTCTGGATGATCTCCCACTTGGT
>JAYUUX010000019.1:0-5348 GCA_043754645.1 Verrucomicrobiales bacterium
CGGGAACGGCAGAACGAGGAGGAGGAGATCTACCAGCGGCTGTCCGACGAATACTCGAACTTCCTCAAGCTCGTCCTCGGCAACGCGGACCTGCAGCTCCTGCGGCGCGGCGTGGTCGAAGTGAAGCTGACGGAGGAACAGGAGGAGCGGAAGTTCGCCCTGTTCAACATCCTCGTCTCCCTCTTCGAACGCTCCTACCTGCTGGTTTACGAGGACGACATGAGCAAGCAGACCCGGCGCCTGTGGCTCAGTTGGGAGGACTACATGCGGGAATGGTGCCGCCGACCGGACTTCCGGGCGGCGTTGCCGTCATTGCTCCAAGGCGAGGACGAGGACTTCCAGCGGCTCATTTCGGGGATTGCGGAGAAGGAAGCGGCGAAACGTGGATGAAGGCGGGCAAGGAAGATTTGATCATCCCCATTCCTGGTCAGAAACAAGGTCTGCTGCCGTTTTCAAATTAGGACACCACCAAAGACGGCGGCTCGTGCAGCCTCAACTCCCAAGATTCAAAAGGCGGGGCAACTTTGAAGGCAGGGTGGCAATATGCGCGAAGATAGTCGGTCGCTCTCTTTTGTGCGTCCTGAAAGTTCAATACGCGGCCATTGGCATCCAAATTCAGCACGTTTGCGAAGATGGCGTAAGCCTGCTCAATCGCGCTTGGATCGCTCCCATACAACGGAAGGTAGTCGACACCTTCGAGCATGTGGTGAGTGCCGCTGGACATGAAGTAGGCAAACGTCCTGAGCGCACCACAGAAGCTATTACCTAGTTTCACAGGTCTTACTCCCGACATCTACCTCATCCGCTTTCGCGGGCATGGTTGGCTTGATAGCCTGCTAGACCAGCCCGAATTCCTTGATGTCCATGGCCCACTTGCCGTCGGTCACGCGGAGGCTGCCGTTGTGGTGTTCGTAGACGACCGCCTCGATGTTCACCAGCAGCGGGATCACGTTCACGATCAGGCTACCGTCGTTGAGGGACAGGATGCGGGAACGTTTGTCCGGGCGCCGGGTGAAGCTGTGGCCCTGGTTCTCGTCGATGGCGAAGACGTAGCCTGTGGCGCGGATCAGGCCGGCGTCGTAGAAATCCACCTCGCCGATGAAGTGCCGGCGGATGTCCTTGTCGAACAGGCGGCGGTGGATGACATGGATTCGTTCGCCAGGCCTCAGCAGGTGCGTCATACGGCTTTAGGGATATCGTGTTTGCGGCGGCGGGTTCGCTCGTCGTGGAAACGGGTGGGACGCTAGGAGCGGGGCTTGCGGCTGTCGAGCGCCGACCTGCGTGTCGCCGGATTTGCGTGCGGCGGGGTTGGGATCGTATCATTGGGGCGCATGACGAAGTCGACAGTGTTGGCAGTGGCGGTCTCCGGCGGTCTTTTGGCGGCCTTGGGCAGCCCTGCGGCCGTCTCGGCGGCCGATCCCCATAAGCCTTTGCCGCCGTTCCAGGAGGTCTACGACCAGCTGCGGACAAATCTGCCGGGCGTTTCCGAGGCGGACCTCGAGAAGGCGGCTCTCGAGGGATTGGTCGACAAGCTCCGCGGCCGCCTGCAAATCCCCGGGTTGGCCACCGCGTCGACCTCGAACACAGCGGCGATTGTGCGCAGCCGGGTCTTCGATGGGCAGTTCGCCTACCTGCGTGTGGGACTGGTGGGCCCTGAATTGCCGGCCCGTTTGGCCGATGCGATTCGCTCGCTCGGGAGCAACGCCCCGGTGCGCGGGCTCGTGCTGGACCTGCGCAATGCCTCCGGAGGCGATTATGCGGCCGCGGCGGCGACGGCGGACCGGTTTCTCGCGGTCGAACAGGCCCTGCTGCAATGGCCCGGTGGTGAGGCCCGGTCCACCACCAAGACCAACTCCATCGGCATTCCCGTGACCGCACTGGTCAATGGCGAGACGCGCGAAGCCGCCGAGGCCCTGGCTGGCCTGGTGCGCGATTGCCGCATCGGTCTTGTCCTGGGTTCCGAGACGGCTGGACGCGCGCGGGCTTTCAAGGAGTTGAAGTTCTCCGGCGGGCAGTCGGCCTTTGTGGCCGATCAACCGGTCAAGCTTGGATCGGGTCACCCGATGGACGGGCCGTTGGTTCCGGACATCGCGGTCGCGGTGTCGAAGGAGTTCGAGGCCCTGTGGATCGACGATCCCTATCGGCGGCTCGGCGCCGCAGCGACCGCGAGGTCGCGGCGGCGGGTGAACGAGGCGGATCTGGTCCGCATGCAGCGCGATGGCGCCGAGTTAGAGGACGAGGCGGATGTGCCCGTGCCGGCCGCGGGCGGGCCGACTCCCAAGACGTCCGAGCCGGAAAAACAGGTCGTGCAGGATCCGGTATTGGCCAGGGCGCTGGACCTTCTCCGAGCCATCCAGATTGTGAAGCCCCGCCGGTGATCTGAAATGGAATTGACGCTCAGGAACCTGACTCGCACCTTGCCCGCTCAGTTTTTGGAATGAAGACCGTCCTTTTCATCTGCACCGGGAACATCTGCCGCAGCCCCATGGCTGAAGGCATCTTCCGGCGTGCGGTCCGGCAGAGGGGAGATTTCCGCGTTCTCTCCGCCGGAGTCGGGGCCATGGACGGGCAGGCTCCCAGCCATAACTCCGTCCGCGCCTGCCGCGAGATCGGCATCGACATCAGCCAGCAGCGCAGCCAGATGCTGACCCGGGAGCTGGTGCAGGAAGCCGACTACATCTTCGGGATGACCCACGGGCACGTGGACACCGTTCTCCTGCTTCATCCCCAGGCGGCCGACAAGACGTTCCTCCTCCGCGAATTCGACGACACGCTCGACGCGTATGAGAAGGACATCAGCGATCCGATCGGCGGTCCCCTCGACGTCTACGTGGCCTGCCGCGACCAGATTGAACAGGGCATTTCGACCCTCCTCCGTTTCATCGAACAGAATCATCCAACCCCGGCATCCCAGAAGAAAACCATGTTCTCGATCGGTTGCGACCACGGCGGCTTCCAGCTTAAAGAAACCCTCAAGCGCCATCTCCAGTCCCGGGGCGTGGTCTTCGAGGATCTCGGCACCCATTCGGCCGAATCGACGGACTACCCCGACTACGCGAAGGCCGTCGCCGAAGCCGTGGTCGCCGGAAAAGCCCAATGCGGCCTGCTCGTGTGCACGTCCGGCATCGGCATGAGCATCGCCGCCAACAAGGTTCCCGGAGCCCGCGCCGCGCTGGTCTTCAATTCCGAGATGGCGTCGCTCGCCCGCGAGCACAACGACGCGAACATCCTTTGCCTCGGCGCAAAGCAGACCTCGCCCCAGCAGGCCATCGAGATTGTCGATGCATTCCTCGCTGGCAACTTCGCCGGCGGCCGGCATGAGCGCCGCGTCGCCAAGTTCGAGGCGGCTCCAGGCCTGCGGCTGCGCTCGGTCGACGCCGAGATAGCCGACATCGTCGTGCAGGAACGCCAGCGCCAGTTGGAGAACATCGAGCTCATCGCCTCCGAGAACTTCACCAGCCCCGCCGTGATGGAAACGCAGGGCTCCGTCCTGACCAACAAGTATGCCGAAGGGTATCCCGGCAAACGCTGGTATGGCGGCTGCGAGCACGTGGACGACGCGGAACGCATCGCCATCGACCGCGCGAAGAAACTGTTCGGAGCCGAACACGCCAACGTCCAGCCGCACTCCGGTTCCGGGGCGAACATGGCGGTCTATTTCTCCGTGTTGAAGCCCGGCGACAAGATGCTGACCATGGACCTGTCCCATGGCGGCCATCTCACCCACGGCAACAAGGCCAATTTTTCCGGCAAGTTCTTCGAGATCGTCCACTACGGCGTCCGCAAGGACGACGAACGGATCGACTACGACCAACTAGCGCAGATGGCCCGTGAACATAAGCCGAAGATGATCACCGTCGGCGCTTCGGCGTATTCGCGGATCATCGACTTCAAGCGCCTCGGCGAGATCGCCCAGGAAGTCGGCGCCTACATGCTGGCGGACATTGCGCACATCGCTGGCCTCGTCGCCGCCGGCGTCCATCCCAGCCCCGTTCGTTACGCCGACTTTGTCACCACCACTACCCACAAGACCCTTCGTGGACCGCGCGGCGGGTTGATCCTTTGCCGGGAGAAGTATGCCAAGGACATCGACTCGAATGTCTTCCCCGGCATTCAGGGCGGCCCGCTCATGCACGTCATCGCTGCCAAGGCCGTCTGCTTCAAGGAAGCCCTCCAGGACAGCTTCAAGGGCTACCAGCAGCAGATCGTGAAGAACGCCGCCGCGCTGGCCGACGGCATGAAGCGGAACGGCTTCCGCCTCGTTTCCGGCGGAACGGAAAACCATCTGATGCTCGTCGATGTGGGTGCGAAGAACATGACCGGCAAGGACTGCCAGCTCGCGCTCGATGAAGCCGGCATCACCACGAACAAGAACACGATTCCGTTCGAAACCCGCTCGCCGTTCCAGGGAAGCGGTGTCCGCCTCGGAACCCCCGCCGTGACCACTCGAGGCATGAAGGAACAGGAGATGGCGGCCGTTGCCGACATGATCTCCGAGGTCCTTCTCGACATTAAGAACGTCGATGCGGCTCATGCCGTGAGGAACCGCGTGCGCGAGCTGACCGCAAAGTTCCCGTTGCCTTATTGAGCAACTGACAGCACTCTCCGGTTGCCGCAGAGACGCCTTTGGGCCGTCATCCCCTGTTTTTCCCCCTGGACGAGCTGGTTGTTGAACATTGTTGCTGGAAAGACGTCTCAGCCGAGCCTGCTGAAGAACCGCAAATCCCTTTTTTTATGCCCGCACGCGCCACCATTAAACGCGCCCCCAAGAAGTCCGGCAAAGTCGCCGACGAGGTCGTAGCCGAAGAATCCGCCGCATCGGCAACGCCGGTTGCAGCCGCGAAGGCAGCGACCAAGACGGCGGCCAAGCCAAAGAAAGCCGCCAAGAAAGCGGCTGCGGCAGCGCCTGTCGCTGAACAGCCCGATTTGCCGGCTGCTCCGGTCGTCGCCGAAGCGCCCGCCCCGGTCGCGCCCCCGGCACCGGCTCCGGCGCCCGCTCCTGTAACTGTCGCGGAGGTCAAACCTGAGGCGCCAGCCGCGCCGCCAGTGGAAGCCAAGCCGGAGCCCGCTCCCGTTGCCGCTGCTACGGTTGTGCGTGAACCGATGTTTCCGCCGTCCGCGTCCGCGCCGGCCCCTGCTCCTCGGCCGGCACCACCGGTTCGTCCGCCGGCACCCGGGCCGGTTCAAGGCGGCGGTCCAGGACCCGCGCCGGTCCGTCCCGCTCCTCCCCAAGGGCAGCAGCCTCCGCAACAGGGACAGCGCCCGCCCCAAGGTCCGGGACAGCAGGGCCGTCCGCCGCAGGGGGGGCAGAATTTCCAGCAGCGTCGCTTTGAGCCCCGCGATCAGCG
>JAYUUX010000020.1:0-4804 GCA_043754645.1 Verrucomicrobiales bacterium
CATCGGATCAAGCTCAGGGTCGACGCCATGCTCGACACCCTCATCTTCAAACTCGAGCGGCCGTAGACACCGCGACCAGTCGTCAGGTGCCTTCCCTCCGAACCCTTCCCGGCCTCCTGATGCCGGCAAACTATTTGATGCTGGGATTCCCGCGAAAGAGCACCGGTCTTTTCAGGACGGCCTTATCCGGGACGATGCAGTTCTATGGAGGGCGGGCTTTCAGCCTGCCCCGTGCTGGCCGTGGATTCCGCGCCGTCCACCGTCCTGATACGCCCTGCCCGTTTGGTTCCTAGTCGTGAGCACCTTGGGTCGGAAAAATGCCCGCCCAACCTTGCTGCAACTGCTACCTGGCCGCATTCCCGCTGCATCTTTCTGGCGAAGAACACCAACAAAACATGGTGCCGGTGGCGGGACTCGAACCCGCACGGGTTTTGAGGCCCTGAGGATTTTAAGTCCTCCGCGTATGCCATTTCGCCACACCGGCATTGCTGATTACGAACGACTTAGCTGTCGGATGGACCGGCTGTGATACGTTTGTGACACCCTTTGTGACTCTGGCAGCAGCCCGAGGCGTGTTAAGGAGGACAGCAAACGTTCACGAACTTCAACTGCATGGTTCTTGAGCCGCGATGTTGTTGCAAGGAATCGATTCGAGTCCGGCGTAAGGCCCTCTCTGTAGAACCTCCCCGTCTCCCGGAGGATCGTGCTCACCGCTGCTTGGGCTGGCTGAAGACGGTGAACATCGCGGGACGGAATTATGTCACCGCCGAGGAACTGACCTGATCTCGCCAAACTGATCCACCCGAAGTCATCGGAAAGCCCGAGGGAATGGGAGTCGGACGCTCGGCCAAACCAGGGTTCAGGAGTAGCTGGGGAGTAACCGGCAGTGATCCAAGAAAGAACTACTCCAGAGCTACTCGCTTTAACTCCTAAACTAACCCTCAAGAAATGGCTCCAGAGGTAGGACTCGGGTAGCCGAGCTCCTGATTTGCTGATGAAAACGAAGGATGCCTTCGCGCTATGCAAGACTGCTCCTCACTGCGGCCGGTAAATCTGGGTAACAGCTCACTCCTCCGACTGCACAGTTTACTGCATACCCAGTCGGCGCGAATCCTAAGCTCCGAGTGGGTGCGCAAGGAAGGAGCTGGGTGAGGGCAGGGGACGCCAACCAACTTCTCGCCGGGCGAACTCGATTGAGTTGGTCGGTGTCACCGCCTAGGAAAAGCGATAGGCTGGAAGCCGTTTCCGGTTGGCCAGCAACGGCGAGGCCTGGTTCGACGATGTCTTGAACGTCGTTACTTGCGAATAACTACCGACGTATTGTAAGCTATGAAGTGTGAAGGCGCTGAAACCAAAGCAGAAGACGAAGGCGGGAGCATTCTTCCGGGTGCGGTCCTCCCCGGAGCATCGCGCCGATATCCGGAAGCAAGCCCGAGAAGGGCAGCTCGTCCAGATGGGTCGCGGCGTTTACCGGGTCGCGGATGCCCCGCTGGAATCGCACGAAGACCTCGCGCTGGTGGCACTACGAAAGCCGGAGGCGGTCGTCTGCCTCCTTTCGGCCCTGCGCTTTCACGAACTCACCACGGAGAGTCCGGGGTCGGTCTGGATTGCGGTCGAGAACCACGCCCGGCCGCCGCGCATCGAGACGCTCCAACTCCGTGTGCACTACTTTTCCGGCCCGGCGTTTCACGAGGGGATTGAGGAGCATCCGATCGCCGGAGTTACGGTGAAGATCTATTGCGCCGCGAAAACCGTCGCCGATTGCTTCAAGTTCCGGAATCAAGTTGGCACCAAGACCGCCGTGGACGCGCTCCGCGAGGCGTGGAAAAAGAAGAAGGTCACCACCGAGGATCTTTACCGCTACGCCCGCGTCTGCCGGGTGCTGAACGTCATGCGGCCGTATCTCGAAGGAGTGCTGGAATGAATCAGAAGGGCCGCAACCTCTCCGCGTCCGTGCAAGCACGGCTGTTGCAGCTTTCGCGCACGTCCAAGCTGTCGCTTCAGGATTTGTTGGAGCGCTACTGCATCGAGCGCCTCTTGTATCGCCTGTCCTTGTCGCCCCACCGTTCGCGCTTCGTCCTGAAAGGAGCGATGCTCCTGATTGTCTGGGGTGAAGGGTCCAGCGAACGTGTGACTCGTGACGCGGACCTGCTGGGTTTCGGGGACAATTCTCCGGCCGTGGTGACCGCCACGTTTCGGGAAATCTGCGCCGTCTCGGTTGGCGACGACGGAGTGGAGTTCGAGATGGAGTCGGTGGCGGCGGAGCAAATCCGGGCGGAACAGGAATACGTCGGCGTGCGCGTGACCCTTCGGGCGCGGGTTGGAAATGCGCGAATCCCGGTCCAAGCGGACATCGGATTCGGCGACGCATTCACCCAGGAGCCCGAGGAAATCGAGTTCCCGTCGCTGCTGGACCTGCCCAGACCGGTTCTACGGGCCTACACGAAGGAGACGGCCCTTTCGGAAAAATTTGAGGCCATGGTCACGCTCGGCGAGCGGAACACCCGGATCAAGGACTACTTCGATGTCTGGCTGCTCTCCCGCCGGTTTGATTTTCAAGGAGCACCGTTTGCCAAGGCCATCGCGGCGACGTTCGAGCGCCGGAAGACGGAGATTCCCGAGGGTGTGCCGGTTGGGCTGAGCGAGAACTTCGCGACCGAGCCCATCAAGCACAGTCAGTGGAAAGCGTTTTGGCGAAAAGTCGTCCGGACCGAGCCGACTCCCGATTTCAGCGACGTGGTTGGGATGGCCCGTGGCTTCCTGCTCCCGGCTGCCGGGGCGGCGAAATCCGGGAAGGAGTGGCCCCAACACTGGACAAAAGGTGGGCCGTGGCTCGCTGCGAAGAAGCGCTGAAAAACTCAGTGACTGTGTCCATGTTGAAACATACGAACGGCAGGACGCTTGTTTTTCGGCAGATGTCCAGAAGCGAGAGCAAGCACTGAGGCTTTCAGCCTTTCCAGTGCCCGTTCGACATGAACAGCGCGACGATCTGGGAGCGGCGGACCAGGCCCAGCTTGTCGTAGATGTGGCTGAGGTAGTTCCTAACGGTCTTTTCCGTCAACCCGGTGGCCTCGGCCACTTCGCGGTTGGAATGACCGCGCCCGACCAGTTCGAAGACCCGGCGCTCCTGGCCGGTGAGCGCCGCCAGCGGTGGATTCGCAGGCGAAGCATCCGGCTGGGGGCCGGATCCGTTTGGCGGCGGCGTCACGGCGGCGCCGGTCGCGACCTGGCGGATGCTCCCGAGCAGGTCCGCTCCGGCCACGTCCTTGAGCAGATACCCATCGGCGCCGGCCTTGATCGCGGCCAGGAGCAGGGAGTCGTCGGCGAACGACGTCAGCATCAGGACACGTGCGTGACGGGCGACCCGCTTGAGCGGGGTGATTATCTGGAAGCCCGACCCGTCGGGCAGCCGCAGGTCGAGCACGATCACGGCCGGGTCCGTATCGGCTGCGATGCTCAACGCCTCCGCACAGCTTCCAGCTTCCCCCACGACCTTTAGGTCGGGCTCATCGTCGATCATCTTTCGCAGACCCACGCGGACCACGGCGTGGTCGTCGACCAGCAGGATACGCAATGGAGCCGACGGGGGGATCATGACGCTTTTTTGGGCGAGGGTTTTGGCAGTGCCAATTCGACCATGAGGCGCGTGCCTCGACCTGGCGTGGTGTCCCATCGATGGCGTGCCCCGAGCTCGTGCACGCGGACGGCCAAGTTCCATAGGCCGTGCCCTTCGCGCTGCGCTTTCACCGGGTCGAAGCCGCATCCGTCATCCGCCAGTTCCAGTCGGACCACGCCCGATGCTTGCACGAGGGCGATCTGGACATTGCGTGCGCGGCTGTGGCGAATGCTGTTGCTCAAGGCTTCCCGGGCGATGTTGAGCAACTGGAGCGACTGGGCGGGTGTGAGAGCTGCGTCGGCGCCGGGCGCCACTTCGAGATGCAGCGCCGTTTCCGTGGCGGGTCGGAGATGCGCCACAAGGCCGTGCAATGCCTCGCCGAGGGGCACGTGTTCTTGGGCCGATGGATCGGTTTCACGGATGAATGCCCGCAACTCCTCGACCACCCGTTGAAGACCGCGCGTCGTGTCGGCCAGTTGCCCAGCGGCGGCATCCGGCTTGGTTTCCAGCAGGCGTTGCGCCCTTTGCAGGGCGAGCCCGACGCTGTAGACCGACTGCAGGGTTCCATCGTGCAGATCCCGGCTGAGCCTTTCCTGTCGCCCCAGAGCATTTCGGAGCTGCTCGGCCAGCGCCGTCTCCCGTCGACGGCCGGAGGTTTGCCATGCCACCGCCGTTGCCGCGGCGAGGCTCAGCAACGCTCCGGATCCTCCGACCACCCAAGCCCGGTAGCGGACGGATCCAGCCTCGAACACCGGCGCACTGGTCGTGCGGAGCGTCCATTTGCGGCCATACCACGACATGACCTGGTCCTTGGTGAACCGCGGTTCTGTCGGCATCGGGCTACGCGGATTCAGGAGGGTGTCCGAAGTTTGTTTCGTCGATGTGAAGAGCTGCAAATGCACCTGATGTTTGGCATTGGTGAGGTTGAACTCGTTCATGAAACGGTCGCCGGATATCAGAGTCGCCAAGACCCCTGTGGCCCGGGCGTGCCGGGCCTTGGCTCGCCTCTTGGTGGCTTCGTCTGGAGGCTCCCCTGGCCGATCTTGGAGCCCCGCGTAGTCCCTTTTGCTGAGCTCGTCCGGACTCAGCGCCGTCAACGACATTTAGATTTCCCCATCGCCTTGACTCAGGGGTTTTGTTACCGAGTCGTGGCCGGTGCCTCAGTAGGATGTTACCCAAAACTGGAGG
>JAYUUX010000021.1:0-2301 GCA_043754645.1 Verrucomicrobiales bacterium
ACCTGCTGGCTGTGGCAGTAGTAGCAGCCTTCGCGCTGGTAGATCTCACGGCCCTGCGCGGCAAGTCCGGCGCGGGCCTGGGGATAGATTTCACCGACGTCGCCTTCGGCCGGCGGACGGTTCAAGGGCTGGAGCTGGACGTCGGGTTGCTGGCGACCGATCTGAACCTGCGGGGCCAGGACCATCCCCGACCAGGAGCCGAGAAACGCCAGGAGAAGTCCGAGGAAGATGAGCGTGCCGTGGTTCATTGCTTCTCCTTGGATTGAGACGGGTCGACGGCCCACGTGGCGCAGCCGCAATCCTCGACCACGACCGTCTTGAGCTCGCGGACGATCCGGAGCAGCACCACGACGGCCAATACGAGCAGGGCCAGAAAACCAAGCGTGCTCATGCCCATGTAGGGCACGAGACCTTTGACGACATCCGCCGAGCCCTTGGACTCATCACCCCAGATCGACGCCTGCTTCAAGCCTCCGAGGACCAGCGGAATGCTGGTCATGAACAGGGCGACCAGCGAAACGGCGATGCCGCCCAGGTTGAAGCTCCGTCCGAGCAGGGCCGGAAGCATCAGATTGTATCCGGCCAAGATCGAGAACCCGACGAAACCGAAGAGCAGCATGAACGTCATCCCGGGGCTGAACAACGTGAGCTGCAGCGTGAGGTTCCGGCTGCGCAGATAGAACGACACGCTCAGGAGGGCGTAGGAGATCAACGCCGTAAGAGCGAACCGCGCGTAACGGAGGGACAACGATTCCTTCTCGGAAACCGCTTCTCCATCGGTCGAGTTCCACAGGTTGTGGACGACCAGCGCGATGGGAACGAGGAAGATCAGGTTGGCCGATTCGCTGATCGTGATGATCCAGCGGGGAAGCGGCGCGCCCGAGTGGACACCGCCCCAGCCTGCCAGGATGGCCAAAGCCCAGAAGGCGAAGCTCGCGGACGAACGGCTGTGGAGGCCGGTCTTCGACGTCTTGGGGATGATGTAGAACAGCGCTCCGAGCCCAAGGAACCCGAACCAGAGCCAAGTCATGGAGTTGATGAACCAGCCGTTGACCGAGAGTTGAACGGCACCGCGCACCGTCTGACCAAGGAGCGTCCAACTGGCGGTTCCAAGCATCCACGGAAGAGTGAGCAAGGCGCCGATGATGAACCAGGCCGCAGGGTAGAGGTTCCGCTCGGTGCGTGAAGCGATGGTGAGCAGGCCGCAGACGGAGACGACGATCGACGCCACGAACAGCATCGCCTGGGCGCCAGCCGGCATTTCCAACCACGGCAACCCCGTGTTGTAGCCGGCGAGGATGCCAAGGGTTCCAACGAGAACGGTTCCGTTCCAGAGGACGCCGCCAAAGGCCAACACGGCCGGGAGAGCGACCTTTGTCCGACCCGTGCGGGCCAGGATCCAAATGCCGAGGGCAGCTCCTGCCTGGCTGAGGAAGCCGTAGAGGAACGCGTTCATCGCGGCCGGTTGGAGACGGCCGTAGGACAGGAACGGATATGCAGCGCCCAGGTTGGGCCCGTGCATCTTCATCGCTGAAAGGAAAAACAGGAAAGCCGACGCCACGAACCATCCGGCACCCAACACCGCAAGCAAAAGCAGGGGGATCCTCGAGGCGGAATCCTCGTGGGACTGGCAGGCCAATTCGCGGTCAGCTTCCGCAGAGATGGAGGGTGAAGCGGGCATGGAGGCGCGGCTCACTCGAAGGCGCTGGGCTGTTCCGGAAGTTTGGCCGTCGCCGTTTCCAACCGCTCCAACAGCACCTTGCGGGCGGCAGCGGGATTCTGCCATTCACGGAGGGCAAGCTCCATGGCGGCATTGATGGGAAGGCGGTAGATGCCGCGCTGGGGGTCGATGAGGGCGGCGTTGGTCAGTGTCGCGGTCGTTGCGTCCGTCACTTCCTGGCGGAACTTCAGGCGTTCGCCCACGCGCTGGGCCGCGATGTCCGGCGGGGTGACCTGCCGGGTCGCGAGACGGACCGTCCCGTAACCGATGGCGACGGCGCCCACGATACCGACGAGATAGATGCCGAACGGCTTCTTGTTTTCGCTGCTCATGGTTTCAAAGGGTTACTTGATGCCAAGGTGGGCGGCGGCCATCGAGCCCTTGGCGGGCGGCACGTAGACTCCGAGGCATTCGGCCATCCGCGGATCCTTCTGGGGATATGGCGGGTTGGCCTTGAAGAGTTTCAGCCACGCCATCGAAAGAATGCCGCCGATGAACGCCATGCAACCGATGTCCCCGTAATGGAGGACAAAACCCTTCGTATGGAGGACGGGCATGATGTTGAACTGCATGTCCATGTA
>JAYUUX010000022.1:0-6212 GCA_043754645.1 Verrucomicrobiales bacterium
GGGAACCGGCGCGAATGAGCGGCAATGACGAAGACCGAAGGCCAAAGGCCGAAAGAAGTCCGAACGCCGAGGTCCTAAAACTTCCAGGCCATCGCTCCGTTTTGCGCCTTCGGACTTGGACCTTCCTTCGGCCTTTAACCTTCGCGCTTCGTCATTCCACATCCTGATGCATCTCCTGCTGCCGTTCATCGCCGCGATCTCGTTCGCGCTCGGGTCCATCATCTACAAACGCGCGTATGCAGAAGGCGCGGGCGTCGTCCATGCCGTAGTGGTGAACAACGTCGTGCTCGGGCTGCTCTTCCTGCCGTTGCTCTTCGTCGATCCAACGCCCGTGCCGTGGGAACTCTGGTATCTGCCGGTGATCGCGGCCGTGCCGTTCGCGCTTGGGCATTTGATGAACGTCGCCTCGCTGCGTGTCGGCGACGTCTCGATGGCCACGCCGCTGCTGGGTTCGAAGGTGACGTTCGTCGCCCTGATTCTCTGGGTCGTCTTTCGCGAACCGCTGACCGTCTCCCAATGGGTCGCCGCCGGCCTGACAACCACCGGCGTGCTGGTCATGGGCCTGACGGATCTTCGTCCGGGCCGGAGCCTCGGCGTGACCACCGCTCTGGCGCTCGGCTGCGCGGGCGCGTTCGCGTTGACGGATGTGCTGATCCAAATGTGGGCCTCGCGCTTCGGTGTCTGGAACTTCCTCGCCCTGCTCTTCACGTCGATGGGCCTGTTTTCTCTGGGGGGTCTGGCTTTCTTCGGGCGTTCGGCTTTGCGCGCCCCGGCGACGGCGTGGAAGTGGCTCGCCTTCGGAGTCGGGATGTCCGGCATCCAGGCGATCCTCATCACCGGAAGCATCGGCATCTGGAAGGACGCGGCCGGTGCCAACGTGGTCTACTCGACGCGCGGCCTGCTCAGCATCGCCTTCGTCTGGTTCATCGGCCACCGCCTCAAGAACACCGAACGCCATGCCGCCGGTGGTCGGGCGATGCTTCAGCGGACCATCGGTGGCGTCCTCATCCTCGCGGCGGTCTTCCTCACGGCGAAGGCCTCGAAGCACTGACCGGAAGATTCTTCGGAGCGGTGGTCAATCCGTCCTCGGAGCGAACTCCCCCGGATGCGGCGTGTGTTTGCGGGAAAACTTCAGGACGAACATCCCGGCGAGCAGATGCGCCACGCCGAAGCCCAGGCCCACCACGAGGTTTGCCACCCGCCACGAGACGTCGACCGGTCCGGCGTGGCCCAACGTCGCCGCACCCACACCCAGCACGAGCATCATCCAGCCCAGCCATGCGACGCCCCCCGGGAGGAAGGGCGCATTCGCCAGCCAACCGCATCCGAGAAGCATCATCCAAAGGCCTGACAGGACGATCATCCCCGCCGCGTTGAACGGTCCGCGCGAAACAAACCAGCCGAAGAACAGACCCACCAGCATCACAGGCAACATGGCAGCCACCGAGCGCCGGAACATCGGCGAGAGCGACGCCGAGCCGCCGCGAAAGAATGAAAGCCGGGAAACCGTCAGCACCGCCGTGAACACGCCCGCCCCGAGCAGCAGCCAGAAGGAGCCGAATTTCCGGGCGGTTTCGACCTTGAGAGCGGCGGCGGCGAAGCCCGCCGCCAGCCCGGCGAAGCCGGCGATGACGAGCGCGGCGCCAAGGGCGCGTTGACGGCGCCGCGAGGCGGACTGTGTGGGATCTTCCATCGCGGCGACTTTGCGGAACAGTTTCTTCGGGTCAAGGAGCGGCAAGTCTTGGCGGGCCGGAGACCGCCCGCTAGCGTCCCGCCCCATGGCCGAGGCGCACACTACGAAAGCACGCCCGAAGAAGGGCGCCCACACCGCGATCATCTGGGGACTCGTCGTCGGAGCCGTGGGCGGGCTATTGGCGAACCGCCTCCTCGGCGGCGAGCATCCGGACGTCCGGTGGACGATCGAGAACGTCACGGAACCGGCCGGCACTCTGTTCCTCAGGCTGCTTCTCCTCACGGTCATACCCCTCGTCTTCTCCTCGCTGATCGTCGGGGTCGCGGGCTTTGGCGACGTGCGAAAGCTCGGCCGCGTGGGCATCCGGTGCCTCGCCTACTGCGCGGTCATCTCCGCGATCTCCGTCGCCATCGGCATCTTCACCACGAACGTCATCCAGCCGGGCAAACGCATCAGCGACGACGTGAAGAAGGAACTCCAGGCCAAGTTCGCCGGCGATGCCGAGAAGCGGGTCGCGGCCACGAAGCCGACCGGTCCTGCGGATTCGCCCGCCATGCAGGTGGTGAAGACCTTCATCCCCACGAACCCGCTCGCCTCCGTCGCCACCGAGTCGCCGAATCTTCTCCATCTGATGATGTTCACCCTGCTGCTCGGCGGCGCGACCACGCTGCTGCCGCAGGAGAAGACGCGCGGCTTCATCGACGCGCTGGAGGGCCTGCAGTCCATCTCAGCCAAGCTGATCGACATCATCATGAAGATCGCGCCCATCGCGGTCGCCTGCCTGATCTTCAACAACACCGCGCGCTTCGGCTTCGAACTGCTGGGCGCGCTCGCGGCGTTCGTCTTCACCGTGCTGCTCGGGCTTGGGCTGCACTGCTTCGGTGTCTATTCCGTCGCCGTGAAATGGCTCTCCGGCATGTCGCCGCTGGATTTCTTCCGCCGCATCAAGACGGTCATGCTGACGGCCTTCTCCACCTCGTCCTCCAACGCCACGCTCCCGACGACGCTTCGGGTGGCGGAGGAAAACCTGAAGCTGCCGAAGGACATCAGCAGCTTCGTCCTGACCGTCGGCGCGACGGCCAACCAGAACGGCACCGCCCTCTACGAAGGCGTTACCGTCCTCTTCCTGGCGCAGCTCGCCGGTGTCGACCTGACGATCGGCCAGCAGATCATGGTCGCCTACCTTGCGATCCTCGGAAGCGTCGGCACGGCGGGCATCCCGGCGGCGTCGATCCCGTTCATCATCGTCGTGCTGGGAACCATCGGCGTGGACCCCGGGCTCATCGCCATCATCCTCGGCGTCGACCGCATCCTCGACATGTGCCGCACGACGGTGAACGTCGTCGGCGACCTCACCGCCGCCACCTATGTGGCCAAGGCCGAAGGAACCTGGACGCCGCCGGAGAAAGCCTGAAGCCCGCCTCGTCCTCCTTCTCGTCCTCTTTCTCCATCTCGCAACCACCCAAGACGAGGAGTCGGACGAAGAGGAGGAGCGAATCCCGGTGCCGAAGCGACTTCCCGCCCGGAGCGCCGATCTCCGATCCGGCGGAAAGATGGGGCGGACCGGCAGGTCCGCCCTACCTCCATTGGTGGGGCTGCGGTGCTCCGCAGCCCTGATCGCCGCGGAGCAGAGCGAGGCGTTCCGGCGAACTCGCCGGGCCGGAGGCCGGCGCTCCGAGCAATCCGCCATTCGGATGGGTGATTGTCGGCATCATGGTGCTGGTCAAAAACGGCAAGCCTCTCTATGTCAGATCCGGCCGAAAACAAATCGGTTGCCGACTGGCGTGATGGACTCCGCTGGGGCGCTGCCGAGTAACGGGTAGACCCCCCACACTTCTATGAAGAAACGTTTAGAGCTCCGCATTAAAGATGACCCAACGATTTGGGCTAAAGTGCCGCGCAAACCCGACGCTGCCTTCGAGTATCTTCATCAGATATTGATTGAAGAGAATGAAAAGATAATGGCACTGGCAGACAAGAAAGGGTGCAGCCCTTATGACGAGCCTGTGCGGAAAAAGGTGCGGCCAGCCCAGCAGCTATTGCTCCTCTTGTTCAGGCTCGATTCACAAATTCTCAATGGCGGTGTTACTCAGTTCATTTGGAATGCGCCTTTAGAGATCCACGACGCTCAAAAGGCCATCAAAAAGCTAAAGCTCGCGGAGCTCTCTTCAATCTACAAGCGGGTGGACGACCGGCTCATGGAAAAGATGGATGAGTGGCTTGCCCTGAAGCAGAAGTGGAATGCGAAACCCGACTGGAAGCATTTTCAAAAGACCTATCCCCTCTTGGACCTTGAGTGGTTTGACAAAGCCTATATGGCCAAGCACCGCTCTCCAATGGTGAAAGCTCTGATTGCCTACGTGTTGGAGCACAAGAAAGAATTTGCCCGATGAGATTTAAGGGTGAGCGGCCTGGTTGCAATCCACGCATCACTCGGACAGCTCGCTGAACTTGAAGACTCACCACTCGTGAAACGGATAATGCTCCTACTTGGTGGTCTTTGCTGGCTGCTCTTCGCGGTGGGCTTCGGTGTGTTCCTGCTGCAATATGCCACCGACGGCGCGGGTCTGCCGTTTTTCGGAATCTCCATTTCCTCCGGAAGCGTTGCGTTGGGGGTGTTTCACGTGATCGGCCTCGCCGCAGCGAGCCTGTTCTGTTTCAGCATCGGGACCGTCATGTGCGCGCAAGGGATCGTGCTCAAAAAGCAGACCAAGATGGCGGAGCATGCGGACTCCTGAAGTGCTGGGGCCGGATAACTCCGTCGGGCTGTGATTCCTCTCCTCGCGTTCCTTCTCGGTCTTCGCGGATGAACTTCCGCAGCCCTCTTCGCCGAGCAATCCACGCCCGTTTCCCGACAATCGCGCCGCAGCTTTCCCACTGGAACGAACCCCGGTTCGCTGGAAGGGTTCGTCCCTGATGACCAGACAGGCCACTTCCCCCAACCCCGCCGGCGATCGCTGCCTGGCGCGGTCCGTGGCCGACCTCATCGTCGCTGAGCCCACGTTGGAGGCGGTCACACTCAACCCGCGCGAAGGCTCCGGTGCGTTGGCGTCCTTCTCCGGCAAGGCCAACCCGCGCATCCAGGCGTCTCTGCTGGAGGCGGTGCTCGCGGCCCAGGACGCCGCCGCCGGTTGTCCGCTCGCGAGGAACGAGGGCTCCTGCGCGGAGTGCCCGAAGGCCGAGCAGTTCGCCACGCTGCCTCAATCGACCGCGACGCTGGCCGACGGAAAGCTGACGGTCGCTCGGCAGACCTGCCCCACGGCTCCGTCATTCTGGCATTGGCGCAACCTCCCCATCCCGACCTTCAAGCCCCGCGAGGTGGAGGTTCCGGACGACGACCACTCGCTCGATGAATGGAAGATCCAGCTCGTGCTCGCAATTGCCTGCGGCGTGCTGGGATTGCTCGGCGGCTTCGTGCTGGAAGGGCCTTGGCGGTTGGCCGCCTTCATCGGGGCCTATGTCTGCGGCGCGTGGTTTCCGGCCCTCGAAGTCTGGGAACTCCTGCGGAAGAAGGTTCTCGATGTCCACTTCCTCATGATCGCCGTGGCCGCCGGCTGCGCGTCGATCGGCGCGTGGGCCGAAGGAGCGACGCTGCTCTTCCTGTTCTCGCTCTCCGGCGCGATGGAGCACTACGCCATGGGCCGGACCCAGCGCGAGATCCGCTCGCTCTTCAAGGCCGCGCCGAAAACCGCGTTGCTCATCCAACAGGACGGCTCGGAGAAGGAGGTCCCCGTCGAATCGCTGGTGAAGGACCTGATGCTCCGCATCCGGCCGGACAGCCAGTTCCCCGTCGATGCGGAGATCACGAAGGGCCGCACCGCCGCCGACGAATCCAACCTGACCGGCGAAGCCACGCCCGTTGATAAGACTCCCGGCGACGGCGTCATGGCCGGCACGCTGAATCTCTGGGGCGCGGTCGACGTGCGTGTCCTGCGGCCGGCCTCGGAAAGTTCGCTCGAGAAGATCATCCGGCTGATCCGCGAATCGCAGAAGCTCAAGGCTCCGAGCCAACGTTTCACCGACCGTTTCGGCAGCGGCTACACGCTGGGCGCGCTCGGCTTTGTTGCCGTGATGTTCTTCGTCTGGTGGCTGGCGTTCGATCTTCCGCCAATCCATTCGACGGGCACGACCAAGAGCGCTTTCTACCGTGCGATGACGCTCCTCGTAGTCGCCTCGCCCTGCGCGCTCGTGCTCTCGATTCCGTCGGCCATCCTCGCGGCCATCGCCTGGGGCGCGCGCCACGGCGTGCTGTTCCGTGGCGGTGCAGCCGTGGAAAAGCTGGCCGAAGTGGATGTCGTCGCCCTCGACAAGACGGGCACGCTGACCACCGGCGACCTCGCCGTGGCTTCGGTGGAGAGCTTTCCTGCGGGCCGCGAATCCGAAGTGCTGCGGGATACCCTCGCGCTGGAGGCCCACTCCAACCATCCCCTGGCCCGCGCCATCACCCGGCACGGAAAAAAGCTCGGGATCACCGTGCCCGAAGCGACCGAGATCACATCCGTCGCCGGCAACGGCGTCG